>JACCTI010000218.1 GCA_013812515.1 Chthoniobacterales bacterium | reverse complement strand
CGCCCGTGCTGCCTAATCGCGTTCCACTCAGTTGGACATACGCTGGTTGAAAGCAGGGCGGCCGAAAACAATGCGCCGAGTATCTTCGGGGCGTTTCTCATAGGCCGGGAAAGCTGGTTGCGGCGTGCTGGCGTCGCAAGTCGCGTGCGCCGGTTTTCATTTTGCTTTCGACGCGCGCGCTTCGATGCTGCCGCCGTGTCCGAGCTTTCGAAAACCTACGACCCCGCTGCGGTGGAGCCGAAATGGTATCAGCACTGGCTGGAGCGCGGTTATTTTCACGCGGATGCTACCTCGCGAAAGCCTCCATTTTCAATTGTTATCCCGCCGCCGAACATCACGGGGGTCCTGACGCTCGGCCATGTTCTGAATAACACCATCCAGGATATCCTCGCGCGCCGGGCGCGCATGCTCGGGCACGAAGTACTCTGGCTTCCGGGGACGGATCACGCCGGTCTCGCGACACAAACCGCGGTCGAGAAAGCGCTGCGCAAAAGCGAGAAGCTGACGCGGCATGATCTCGGGCGGGAAGAGTTCCTGCGACGCACCTGGGAATGGCGCGAGAAGCATGGGCGCATCATCTTTGAACAACTGAAGCGCCTGGGCTGTTCGTGTGATTGGGAGCGCGAGCGCTTCACGTTCGATGCCGATTACACGCGCGCCGTGCAGCAGGTCTTTGTCGATCTCTACGCAAAGGGGCTGATTTATCGCGGACGGCGCATGATCAACTGGGATCCCGCCGCGCGGACGGCGCTTTCGGATGAAGAGGTCATTCCGACCCGGCAGAAGAGCACTCTTTATTTTGCTCGCTACGAGATAGTCGACGAACGAGGGCGGTTTATGGAAGTCGCGACAACTCGGCCGGAAACGATTATGGCTGACACCGCGCTAGCAGTTCATCCCAAGGATGCGCGCTATCAAGACCTGATCGGGCGCCGCGCCTGGCGACCGCTGGCGCGCGAGCAAATTCCGGTCGTAGCGGACGAGGCGATCGATCCGGAATTTGGAACCGGTGTCCTCAAGGTCACGCCGGCGCACGACAAGGTCGATTTTGAGATCGGACAACGGCACAAGCTGCCCGTGATCGATGTGCTCCATCCCGATGGCCGGATTAACTGCCCTGCGTTGCCGGAACTCGACGGCCTTGATCGCTTCGAGGCGCGCCAGAAAGCAGCGGAACTTCTGGCGGAGCGCGGGCTGCTCGCGAAAGAAGAACCGTATGAAAATAGCGTCGGCTTCAGCGAGCGCGCCGGCGTTCCGATCGAGCCGCGTTTGAGCGAGCAGTGGTTCCTCCGTTATCCGAAGACGGAAGAGGCGCTCGCGGTGGTGCGGGAAAATCTTGTTCGTTTCTTCCCGGCGCACTGGGAAAAAACCTACGAGCAGTGGCTCACGAACATTCAGGACTGGTGCATTAGCCGGCAGGTCTGGTGGGGCCACCGCATTCCGGCGTGGTACAGGGCGAATGCTGACGTTCGCATTCAACTGGACTCACCGGGACCGGAATGGACGCAGGATCCCGATACGCTCGATACCTGGTTCTCCTCCTGGCTTTGGGCCTACGAAACGATGGACGCGCCGACGCGCGCGAAGTTTTATCCGACTTCGGTGCTCGTGACCGCGCCGGACATTATCTTCTTTTGGGTCGCGCGCATGATCATCGCCGGACTGGAGTTTCAACCCGGCAAGACGCGGCGGATGGAGGACAACATTCCGTTTCGCGATGTCTTTTTTACCGGACTAATCCGGGACCGCTCCGGGCGCAAGATGAGCAAGTCGTTAGGCAACTCGCCGGATCCACTCGAGCTGATTGCAAAGTACGGCGCGGACGGGTTGCGCTTCGGCTTGCTCCGGATCGCGCCGAGCGGGCAGGACATTCGCTTCGACGAAAAGCAGATCGAAGAAGGCCGCAATTTCGCGACGAAGCTCTGGAACGCAGCGCGCTTTCGCCGCATGCATGGGCCGAGTGAGGCGAGCCCCCATTTGAGAAAGAACTCGCTCTCGATTTATGCCCTCGAGGTTCTCTCGCGCCTCGATGATTCGATCTATGAAATCGATCAAGCCTATCGGGAGCACCGCTTCAATGAAGTGGCACAGCGGCTCTACGTTTTTTTCTGGAGCGACTACTGCGACTGGTTCATCGAGGCGGCCAAGACCGATATCTTCAGCGAGGACGAACGGCGGAAGCGATCCGTCCTCGCGGTCATGGATCACGTTCTCTCCGCGGTCTTACGTTTGCTGCATCCGTTCATGCCCCACATCACGGAGGAGCTTTGGGCGCTGCTCGCGCTGGATCGTTCCGGCAATGCGGACGCGACTATTCAATTCACCGCGCCGCCGAAAGCCGGCGCGCTGGGATTTGGCAATCCGGGCGTACGTGAGGCCCGGGAACGCGTCGCCTCCGTTTACGAGATGGTGCAGTCGGGACGCAATCTCCGGGCGGAGGCGGGCGTGCAATCGAAGGAGAAAGGCCGTTTCGTTCTGCGGAGTTCGGAGGATTGGATCGCTGAAGAACTGCCGACGATTTCAAGGCTCCTGAATGCGGAAGAGGTCGCGCGCGATCCCGATTACCATCCGCCCGCCGGAGTTCCGGTTTCGGTGACTCGGTTGGGCGAACTGCATCTGATCATGACCGGTGGCGATAAGGAAGCGGAACGCGCGCGGCTCGAGAAGGAAATCTCGAAATGTGAGGAGGACCTGCGGACGGTCGACGCGAAGTTGTCGAATTCTTCCTTCGTCGATCGTGCGCCCGCACCGGTGGTGGAGGAACACCGACGCCGGCAGACTGAGTTCGCGGATCGCCGCGTCCAACTGACTCGCGCACGTGATGCGCTGAGTTAAAGCGTGATGATTGCTCTGACCCTGCTGCCTCGGCTAATTTCCTGAACTCGAACAGGCATGAGTCTCTGGAAGAAACTGCTTTGGATCGCGGTCGCCGCACTGGGGTTGACCGCCGTTGCCGTTTTGGCGCTGGCGCGCGGGGAGCAGATCAGCGCGCTCTGGATCATCGTCGCGGGAACGTGCAGCCTTGCGATCAGCTATCGCTTCTACAGCAGGTGGCTCGCGTTTCGCGTGCTCGAGCTGAATGACAGGCGCGCCACGCCAGCCGTCGTGCAGGAAGACGGGAAGGACTTTGTCCCGACAAATCGCTGGATGGTTTTCGGTCATCACTTCGCCGCGATCGCCGGGCCCGGCCCACTCGTCGGACCCGTGCTGGCCGCGCAATTCGGGTTCCTCCCGGGCACGCTCTGGATTCTGATCGGCGCCACGCTGGGCGGCGGTGTGCACGACATGATCGTGCTCTTCGCCTCGGTTCGCCGGCGAGGGAAGACGCTCGGCCAGATGGTAAAGGAAGAGATCGGCCGCGGGGTCGGTGCGCTCGCACTCATCAGCGTGCTTGCGATCATGATCATCCTCATGGCCGTGCTCGCGCTCGTCGTAGTACAGGCGCTCGCGCAGAGCCCATGGGGCGTGTTCACAATTGCGACCACCATTCCCATCGCAGTGATCATGGGGATCGGGCTCCGCAGTGGAAGAATCGGGGTTGGCTGGATCACCGCCTTCGGAGTTGCCGGCCTGATCTTCGGTGTGTGGGGCGGACAATTTCTTGGGCATTTTCCGGCAATCCAAAGTTGGTTTTTACGGGACGAAAAATGGCTCGCCTGGTCACTGATGATTTACGCTTTTGCGGCCTCGACGTTACCGGTATGGCTGCTGCTTACGCCACGAGATTATCTTAGCACCTTTTTGAAACTCGGAACTGTCGCCGCGATGGCCATTGCAGTGGTCGTGCTGCGCCCCACCATGCTGATGCCGTCGATCTCGCGCTTTATCGATGGGTCGGGACCGGTCTTCGCCGGGCCGGTGTTTCCATTCGTCTGCATCACGATCGCGTGCGGCGCGGTCTCGGGGTTCCATTCCCTGATCGCCTCAGGCACGACGCCGAAGATGCTGGCGCGAGAAGCACGCATCCGCGACATCGGATATGGCGCAATGGTGGTGGAAATGATGGTGGCGCTCATGGCGATGATTGCGGCCTGCGTGATCGAGCCCGGTGAATACTTCGCGATCAATACCAAGGGAACGCCCGCCGAGGTGGTCACGCGAATTAGCGCCGCGGGTTTCCCGGTCACGGAGGAGGGGATGCATAAGCTGGCGACAAACCTGGGCGAGACAACAATGTTTGGCCGCGCTGGCGGAGCGCCCACTTTTGCCGTGGGGATGGCGCACATGTTCGCGCGCATTTCTTCAAACCCGACGGCGCTCGCGCTTTGGTATCATTTCGCGATCATGTTCGAAGCGCTCTTCATCCTCACGACGCTGGATGCGGGAACGCGCGTGGGCCGCTTTCTCCTCCAGGACTTGTTAGGCAATATTTGGCGACCGCTTGGCGATACGACCTCGCTGGCCGCGAATGTCTTCTCGAGCGCGCTGCTCGTCGCAGCCTGGGGCTGGTTTCTGTATCAGGGCGTCCTAGACCCGTTAGGCGGCATCAACAGTCTCTGGCCCCTGTTTGGTCTCGCGAACCAACTCCTTAGCGTAATAGCGCTTTGTCTCGGCACGACCCTCCTCATCAAAATGGGCAAGGCGCGTTATCTCTGGGTCACGCTCGCGCCGCTGGTCTTCATGTGCGCTGTCACTTTCAGTGCCGGTTACATGAAGATATTCTCGACCGATCCGAAGATCGGCTTCCTGAGCGGGGCTGAAAATCTGACACAGCGCGCCGCGCTTGGTTCGCCGGAGAAAGCCGCCGAAATGATACGGCAGGCCGGCGTCTGGCGCTTCGACGCGCTCGTCGCGTTCGGCTTTCTCGCGCTCGTTATCCTGATCGTGGCGGGCAGCGCGCTTGATTGGTGGCGACTCCTTAGCCGCAGCAAGGAATCGGTCCTGCACGAGAGCGAGTTCGTTCCGCTGAGCCGAATGCCTTCGACCGCGAGCTGAGCTGCGGCGTCCGCGTCGCCGGGGTTAACGCCCCCGGCTACAACTTCGTCCGCGCGAACGGCGGTTCTCAACCACGGATCACTCTTAGCGCCAGCAGAGGAGGATGGGCGGAAGATCGCGACCTCTGGCTCAGAATAACATAGCTGTCCGGATGGCCTTGACCCTGATTTTAGTCGGATCTGATTCGCGATTTGCATGCCAAACATCTGGCCTTCGGTATTAACTTTGCCCATGGTGCTGCGACTTTCTGTAGCGGAAAGCGTGCCCGCACCTCTGGTTTCCGCCTTTGGTGATTGCGGCGAGCGGCTATTAAATGGGACGGAAACGTTTGTCGTTCAGCTATGCGGCCACGGGCGGACGATATCCAAAGAACTGCCGCTGCTTGATGATCTCCACCACTTCCGGCGGAACCATCCTCTCCCAGCCATCATCGCCGGACTGCAATTTCTGCAGCGCGTCGGGCGGGAGAATCCGCAGATATTCAGGATTGTAGTGTTCGATCTCCTGAATGTATTCGTTGTCGATCAGATACTGGAAGAGCGAACGGAGATTCGGGGCGACGTCGAGTTTTCTCGCGGTCACCAGTTCGCCCGTTTGCTCGCTGATCATTGGATACACGTAGAGTTTCAAGCCAGTCTTAAACATGCGGCCGAGGGCTTCCAGGATTCCGCCTTCCAGGTTCAGGTAGTACTTCTCTTCGAAAATTTCCATCAAGCTCGGCACGCCCATGACGAGTCCGATCATCCGGTTGGTGTAGCGCGCGAGATACGTGGCCAACCGATAGTATTCGCCGAACTTCGAAATCAGCACGGTCCGGCCCAGAGCGCCCAGAATATCGACGCGCGCCAGGAAATCGGCGTGGTTCAATTGGCCCTCCGAGAGCAGGTTCTCGAGCGTCATCTCCATCAGGACAACGAGATCGTTCTCCGAGTATTCGCATTGATTGAGGAAGACAGCCCGCGCGCCGTTCAGCATGTCGTTCGTCGCGTAGGTGACAGGGCGAAAACT
>JACCTI010000174.1 GCA_013812515.1 Chthoniobacterales bacterium | reverse complement strand
AGCCGCTCCAGCCGGTCCCAACTCCCGAGACGAAATGTCCTGCGGTTCCCTCGGTTTATGCGATTTCGAAGTATCAGCAGGAGCGGCTCTGCATGACGATCGGTCGTGCCTATGGCATTGCCACTGTCGGGCTGCGTTTTTTCAACATCTATGGGACCCGGCAGTCGCTCTCCAACCCTTATACAGGCGTGCTCGCGATCTTCGCGTCGCGCTTCCTGAACGACAATGCGCCGCTGATAAATGAAGATGGCAAGCAGCAGCGCGATTTCGTCAGCGTGCACGACATCACCCAGGCCTGCCGGCTTGCTCTTGAAGTGCCCGAGGCCGCCGACAATGTTTTCAACATCGGCAGTGGGCATCATTACTCCATCCGGCAGATCGCGGAGGAAATGGCGCGTGTTCTCAATAAGCCGGAGATTGAGCCCGAAGTCGTGGGCCGTTGCCGCGTAGGGGACATCCGGAACTGCTTCGCCGATGTCTCACGGGCCCAGGACGTTCTTGGCTACAGCCCCGCGGTGCGGCTGGAGGATGGACTGGTCGAACTCGCTGAATGGCTGGAGGGACAGACGGCCGTCGATCACGTGGTTGATGCCTCGCGCGAATTGGCGGAGCGGGGACTGGCGGTATGAGGTGCGTCAGCAGTCGCCCGACCTTCGGTATTCTGGAGTGGCTGCGTCCGGGCGAAGAGGAGCGGGTCGAACAGCTTTTGGCCGATCTGAAGGCAATCGGCGTCTCGGAGCTTCGAACAGGCATCTCGTGGGCTGACTGGCACGATGTGGGTGGAGAGGATTGGTATGCGTGGCTGCTGCCACGTCTTGCTCGGGAGGTGAGCGTGCTTCCCTGTTTTCATTACACACCGCCCACCCTCGGGATCGTTCCGCATAGCTGCTCACCGCCGCGAGATCCGAAGCAGTACGCGGATTTCCTGGACGTTTTCATCACGCGCTTCGGCGAGCACTTCGAGTGGGTCGAGCTTTGGAATAAGCCGAAGAACCCGCTCGAGTGGGACACCACTCTTGATCCCAACTGGCTGATCTTCTGCCAAATGGTAGGCGGCGCGGCGCATTGGGCGCAAAAGCGGGGCAAGAAAACAGTCCTCGGCGCGAGCGGCCCGATGGATGCGCAATGGGTCGGCCTGATGTGCGACCGCGGCGTGCTGCGCTACATCGATGCTGTAGGAATCCACGGTTATCCCGGCACCTTTGAATTTTGGTGGGACGGTTGGAACTCGAAGATTGCACGCGTGCGAAACGTTCTTCTGCAACACGGCTCGAACGCAGAGATCTGGATCACCGAGACGGGCTACTCAACGTGGCGGCATGACGAACAGGCACAGATCGCCGCCTTTACGCGTGTGATGGCTGCTCCCGCCGAGCGGGTCTATTGGTCGGCCGCGCACAACCGAAATCCCTCGATGGAAATGGATGCACCCGCGGTGGACGAACGGGAATTTCATCTCGGTATGCGGCGCACCGATGGGTCTGAGAAGTTGCTCATGCGCCTTCTTCGCCAAGGCGGAGTGGAGGCCGTGGACAACACTCCCTGGCTGCATCAGCAACCCTCCCCCGCGACATCCGTCGCAACCCGCAGAAAACCGGTCCTAATCACTGGAGGCTCCGGGTTCCTCGGATGCAACCTGGCGAATCGACTCTGCCGAGAAGGCGAGCCAGTTCTGTTGTACGACAACCTCTCGCGCGCGGGCGTGGAGCAGAATGCGGAATGGTTGCGCGAGACTTACGGCGACCTTGTGCAGGTCCAAGTCGCAGATATCCGCGACGCACAAACCCTCGGCGAAGCGGCGCAACTTTCGTCCGCTGTTTTTCATCTGGCCGCGCAAGTGGCCGTTACGAGCAGCCTCACCGGGCCGATCAGCGATTTTGAGATCAACGCCCGCGGCACCCTCAACCTGATGGAAGCGCTGCGCGGAATGAGCAATCCACCACCGCTGGTCTTCACCTCTACAAACAAAGTCTACGGCAGCCTTGATCAAGTCGCCTTGCGCTTGAATGGCGAGCGCTACGAGCCCGACGCTTCCGAGATACGCGCCAGCGGGATCAATGAAAACCAGCCGCTCGATTTCTACAGCCCGTACGGCTGCTCGAAAGGTGCCGCCGATCAATACATTCTCGATTACGCCCGCACCTTTGGACTCGCCGCGGTGGTTTTCCGCATGAGCTGCATTTACGGCCCGCACCAGTTCGGGACGGAGGATCAGGGCTGGGTCGCGCACTTTCTCATTCAGGCGATGAAGGGGAGGCCGATCACGTTATACGGTGACGGAAAACAAGTCCGCGATGTCCTCTTCGTCGAAGATCTCGTTGACGCCCTGCTGCTGGCGCGCAAAAACATCCGCACGCTTTCCGGACAGGTTTTTAATCTCGGCGGCGGCACTGAAAACACGACCAGCTTACTGGAGTTGCTCACGTGGATCGCGGAACTGAACGGCAAAAAGCCGGCGATCTCGTGGGGTAACTGGCGGCCTGGCGATCAGCGTTACTACGTGAGCGATTTCTCAAAATTCCAAACTGCCACAGGATGGAAGCCGCAGGTCGAAATGCGCGAAGGAGTGGAGCGGCTGCACGCATGGCTGCGCGAGTTCCACTGCGCGGCGGCGAGCCAAGAGTCTCTCGCCACCGCATAATGCCGCCGCAGCCTGTCGCGGCAGCCGTATCGGCTGCTCCTTCAGCCCCGGCGCTCGAGACGCGCCCCACTCCGTCGATGCGTGCCGCTGTCATCGCCGCGCCGCGCCACGTCGAGATTCGAAAGGTGCAAACGCCTGTGGCGGCAGAGGGGCAAGTCCTGGTCAGGTTGGAGGGTTGCGGCGTTTGTGCCTCGAACATCCCTCCTTGGGAAGGCAAGCCATGGTTTAACTACCCGATGCCTCCCGGCGCGCTCGGTCACGAAAGCTGGGGCCGGGTCGAAGCAGTCGGCGCAGCGGTCACCGGTTTCACGCCCGGCGATCGCATCGCGATGATTTCAGACCACGCTTATGCCGAATACGACCTTTGCGAGCCGTCGGCCGCGGTGAAGCTCCCGCGGGAATTGAACGGCGAGCCCTTTCCCGCTGAGCCGCTCGGCTGCGCGATGAACATCTTCAAGCGCGCCAAGATCGCGAAAAACCACACCGTCGCGATTGTCGGCATTGGCTTTCTCGGCGCGCTCCTGACCCAGCTCGCCACCGCGGCCGGCGCGCGGGTCATTGCGATTTCGCGCCGCGGATTCGCGCTGCAGTTCGCGCGCAAGATGGGCGCCGCAGACACGATCGCCATGAACGACCACGGGAGCGTTATCGCAAAAGTGAAGCAGCTCACGGAGGAGAAGTTTTGCGATGTTGTGATCGAGGCGGTCGGCAAACAATCGCCGCTAGATCTCTCCGCGGAACTCACGCGCGAGCGCGGCCGATTGGTGATTGCAGGCTATCATCAGGACGGTCCACGGCAGGTGAACATGCAGCTTTGGAACTGGCGCGGTCTCGATGTGATCAACGCACATGAGCGTGATCCCGCCATTTACCTGCAAGGGATGCAGGCCGCCGTTTCCGCGGTTGAGAGTGGCATGTTGACGCCGCGTGCGCTCTACACACACACCTTCCCGCTGGAGCAGCTCGGCGAAGCGCTCGAGATGAGCGCCGCGCGTCCGGATGGTTTCATGAAAGCGCTCGTGCTGATGTCGTGATGGAAAAACCCTCACGCATTCTGATGACCGCCGACACAGTCGGCGGTGTCTGGAGTTACGCCGTCGAATTAATTCGTGCGCTGCCCGAGGTGCAGTTCGCGCTCGCCACGATGGGCTCGATCATCACAGAAACGCAACGGGACGAGGTTTCGTGCCTGCCCAACGTGTCACTTTTTCCGAGCAGCTATGCGCTCGAGTGGATGGACCATCCTTGGGAAGAGGTCGATCGCGCGGGCGATTGGCTGTTGGAGATCGCACGTGAGTTCAAGCCCGAAATGGTCCATCTGAACGGCTATGCGCATGCGGCGCTTCCATGGAAGGTGCCTGTTCTAGTCGTCGCTCATTCCTGCGTGCTTTCGTGGTGGTCGGCGGTGAAGAAGTGTGAAGCGCCGCCCCTTTTCGACGAATATCGCCGCCGGGTTAAAGCCGGCCTCCACTCGGCTGATCTCGTCATCGCACCGACGCGCGCGATGCTCGACACGCTCGGGGAGAACTACGGCTTTTATGGCGCTGGACGCGTTGTTTCAAACGGGCGAGACGCTGCCGAATTTCGGCCTGCCATGAAAAGCCAAAACATCTTCGCTGCCGGGCGCATTTGGGATGAAGCCAAGAATTTCGCGACGCTTGCAGCAGTCGCGCCACGCACACCATGGCCAATCGAGATAGCAGGTGATTCTGCGGATCCAAACGGCCGCTCCGTTGAGCTGAAGAATGTGCGCTCGTTAGGCAAGCTTTCTCCGGCGGAGCTGAGAAGCCGCCTCGCAAGCAGCGCGATCTACGTCTTGCCCGCGCGATACGAGCCTTTCGGACTTTCTGCGCTGGAGGCCGGTCTTTGCGAATGTGCGCTTGTGCTCGGAGATATCGCCAGCTTGCGCGAAATCTGGGGCTACGCCGCCATCTTCATCGACCCTTGTGATCACGGCGCGCTTGCCGCTGCGCTTAACCGGCTGACCAACGACGAAGCTTTGCGCGTGAAATACTCGAAGCGCGCACGGGCTCGCGGCGAGCACTTCTCCGCCACGCGAACGGCTGACGCTTATCGCGCTGTGTATCACGATTGCTTCGGATCAAGCGTGGTAGCCTGCGCTGTTCCAGAGCGCACCCGGCAAAGTCGCTTCGGCGTGGGTCCATTGAGGACAACGGACGCTACCGCACGGTTGTGAAGATCGTCCTCTTCCCTCACTCGTTAGTCTCGGATTGGAACCACGGGAACGCGCATTTTCTGCGCGGGGTCGCAGCCGAGCTAAGCGCGCGGGGACACGAGGTCGCAATCTACGAGCCCGCAGATTCATGGAGCCGGCAGAATCTGGTACAGGAGTACGGCGAACAGCCGGTCGCCGACTTTCACGCGCGGTATCCGGAGCTGCGTTCGATCCAATACACGCTCGAGTCGTTAGACCTGGCCCAGGTGCTGACTGAGGCGAACCTTGTTCTCGTTCACGAATGGAGCGACCACGAACTCGTCCGGCGCGTGGGGCAGC
>JACCTI010000136.1 GCA_013812515.1 Chthoniobacterales bacterium | reverse complement strand
CAGTTTGTCTGAAACCGAAGGAACCGTGCGGAAGAAACGCGCCGCTTCGTCCACCGTGAGATCGAGCACGTCCGCGATGTTCTTGCCTTTGAATGTGATCTCGAGCGTCTCCCGATTGTAGCGCTGGCCGCGGCAAATCTCGCACGGCACATAAACGTCGGGGAGGAAATGCATCTCGATCTTGATCAGCCCGCCGCCTTCGCAGTTTTCGCAGCGGCCGCCTTTCACGTTGAAGCTGAAACGACCGGCATCGTAGCCGCGAATTCGCGCCGCCGGCAATTGGCTGAACAACTCGCGGATTGGCGTGAAAGCGCCCGTGTAAGTGATCGGGTTCGAACGGGGCGTGCGACCGATGGCGCTCTGGTCGATCACGATGGCCTTGTCCAATTGATCCAGTCCGTGCAAACCAGCGTGCTCGCCGGGCTTGTCTTTCGAGTCGTAGAAATGGCGGAAGAGCGCGCGGCGCAGCGTGTCGTCGACGAGGGTTGATTTGCCGCTGCCAGAAACGCCGGTCACGCAGGTGCAGCAGCCGAGCGGAAAGGCCGCGGTGACGTTTTGGAGATTGTTCTCGCGCGCGCCGCGCAAGGTGAGCCAGCCCTCCGAGGCGCCGGGCGTTGTGCGCGGAGGCACGCGCCGCTTCGGCACTTCGATCCGCGCACGGTTCGAAAGGTAATCCGCGGTGGGGGAATTCTTCGCCTGTAGCACCTCGCGCAACGTTCCCTGTGCCACGATTTCGCCTCCACGCGGACCGGCGCCGGGACCGAGATCGAGAATGTGATCCGCGGCGCGGATCGTCTCCTCGTCGTGCTCGACGACGATGACGGAATTCCCCAGATCGCGCAGACGAAAGAGCGTCTGCAGAAGGCGCGCGTTGTCGCGTTGATGAAGACCGATGCTTGGTTCATCGAGGACGTAAAGAACACCCGCGAGTCCGGAGCCGATTTGCGAGGCGAGCCGAATACGTTGCGCTTCCCCACCTGAAAGCGTACCGCTCTCGCGGTCGAGCGTGAGATAGCCGAGACCGACCTCGACGAGGAATTGCAAGCGCGATCGAATCTCGCGCAAGACATCGCTCGCGATGCGGCCCTGTTGTTCCGTCAGTTGCAAACGGCCGATGTAGGCTGCAGCTGCCTCGCTCGTCAGCTCAGAGAATTGATGAATGTTGAGCTCCGTGCTCCGCGTTTCGTCCGCGCTACGCGGGGTTTCGGCCGCGCTACGGATCGTGACCGCGAGGATTTCCGGCTTTAGCCGGGCGCCTTTGCAAGTGTGACAGGGCACCCGGGTCATGAACCCCCGGATGCGATTGCGCGTGAACTCGCTTTCCGTCTCTTCGTAGAGCCGCTGCATTTGGGGCACGAGACCCTCGAACGGCTTCGACGTTTTCTCCGATTTCCCGTTCGCGCCGAAACTGATCCTGATTGCCTCATCGCCTGTGCCGTTGATCAGCGCGTTTTTGAAATTTTCCGGCAGATCCGTGAAGGGCAAGAACTCATCAACGTGGAAATGTTTCACGAGCGCGGTCTGCAGTGTTTTGTAGTACGCCTGCATGCGCTTCGTCCCGCGGCGCCATGGAACGATCGCGCCCTCCGCGATCGATTTCGTCGAATCCGAGATCATCAACTCGGGATCGACCACCTGCTCGGAGCCAAGTCCATGACACGCGGGGCACGCGCCGAAGTGGCTGTTGAAGGAGAAGTGCTTCGGCGTCAGTTCGCCTAACGAGAAATCAGTCTCGGCATTTCCGTAATCGGTGGAGTAGCGGGTTGACTCCCACACTTCCGTTGGAGTGCTGGAGTGCTGGAGTGCTGGAGTGGTCGGAGCCACATCCCTCGTTTGCTCCTTCACTCCATTACTCCGCGCCGGCTGCCGCAAGACGACGAGCTTGCTCCCGCCCCACTTCAGCGCCGTCTCAACCGAATCCGCCAGCCGCGTCCGAATTCCGTCTCGCACCACCAGACGATCCACCACAGCTTCGATTGTGTGCCGTCCACTCTTCTTCAGCCGGATCGGCTCGGGTTGGCCAAGCTCCAAAATCTCGCCGTCGACGCGAATGCGGACGAAACCTTCGCGCTTCACCTTCTCGATTACGTCGCGGAACTCGCCCGTCTCGTTCTGCACGAGAGGCGCGAGCAGGATGATCTTCGATTCCGGCTCGTAGGCGAGGATCTGATCGACGATCTGCTGCGGCGTTTGCCGGTGAATCGGTTGCCCGGTGACTGGATCGTGTGGCTGACCCACTGCGGAAAACAAGACGCGGAGATAATCGTAAATCTCCGTCGTGGTGGCGATGGTCGACCGCGGATTAGCTCCCGCGCCGCGCTGTTCGATCGCAATCGCGGGCGACAGACCTTCGATGAAATCGACGTCCGGTTTTTCCATCTTGTCGAGAAACTGCCGCGCATAGGCGGAAAGACTTTCGACGTAGCGGCGCTGGCCCTCCGCATAGAGCGTGTCGAAGGCGAGCGACGATTTTCCGGAGCCGCTCAGCCCTGTGATGACGACCAGCTTCTCGCGCGGGATTTCGACGTGGAGATTCTTTAAATTGTGCTGACGCGCCCCACTGATCTGGATGGTTTCGGCTGGCATCGGAACGACAAACGTCGAACCCGTCAGTTAAGCACCACCGGTTCCTTTCTCCAGCCATTTCGCCCCGATCAGGAGTGACCGGGCGCACACATTCTCCGAGAAAGAGCTGGTCCATATGCAGAAAAATTCAGTGAGATCAAGCACTCCATCAATAACGCGCTCGCCGTCATGGTTGCGCTTTCCGAGATGTCGTAACGTCCGCCTGATTATTCCGAGAAGCTCGCCAGCACGGTGTTAACAAAAGCGCCGCAGATCGTCGCGAGCCGCAGGAATTCATGGAAGCGCTGGCGGAGAAAACCGGTCCGAGACGAGAAGGCATTTCGCGCGAGCTAACCGCGCCCGTGCGTCCTCCGGGCGAGCCGCGACTTACGGTTGCGGTGGCGGCGGAGGCGTTGCCGAAGCTTCCGGAGCTTGCGATGTCTCCGGCATCAGCGCCGGAGCCGTTACACCAACCGCCTGGTCAGCCGGAGTCACTGCCTGATCGCGATTGATCTCCATGTCGCCGGCCGGAGTCGGGTTCGTCACAGTGCCTGGTGCGCCCACGGCCGAGGAAGGTGCGGGCCGCGGACCCGGAACAGCTGCACCCGTCCCTTCCGTTTTCATCAGCTCGTTACGCAAGTTGCTCGAGACATTCGTGCGATGCGCGTAGAGCACAGAAAGCAAAAACGTCATGGCGAAGAACGCGCCCGCGAGCCAGCCGGTAATTTTCGTCAGGACATTGGTCGTTTGCGCGCCGAAGATATTCTCTGTCATGCCGCCACCGAAAGCCGCGCCCAACCCTTCGCTCTTCGGACGTTGCATCAGGATCACGAGGATCATGAGCAAGCTGACAAGCACATAAAAGACAAGGATGACGTTAAGCAGAATCGCCATGGGGACGGCCAATATGGCGAAAGTGGTGCATTTGTAAAACTCCTGCTCATGATCTTGATCCTGATCCGGTTTGTCACCCGCAGATGCTTGCGTTTCGAGTAAGATCAGGATCAGGAGCAAGAGCGGGATGATACGGGATCGAGGATGAACGTCGGCGGCCAACATTTCAGGACAATCTGGCTGAAGCCTGGCGATCCGCGCGTCGTGCAGTTAATCGATCAGCGTTTCCTGCCGCATCGCTTCGTGGTGGAAGACGTTACTACGGTCGAGCAGATGGCTATCGCAATCCGCGACATGCATGTGCGCGGGGCGGGTCTGATCGGCGCGGCTGCGGGGTATGGGATGTATCTCGCGACGCTGGAAGGGGCCGATCTGATGCAAGCAGCCGCTCAGTTAAAAGCGACACGGCCAACCGCGGTGAATCTCGCCTGGGCTGTCGACCGCCAGCTTCGAGCGATTATTGCAGCCGATTGCGTGAAGGACAGAATCGCGACGGCGTCCGCGACCGCGACGCAAATCGCTGACGAGGATGCGGAATATTGTCACTTAATCGGGCGACATGGCCTGGAGCTCATTCACCGAATCGCGCGCGAGAAACAGGGCAAACAGGTCAACGTTCTGACGCATTGCAACGCTGGCTGGCTCGCATTTGTCGATTACGGATCTGCGACCTCGCCGATCTATGCCGCGCATGACGCGGGCATGCCGATCCATGTGTGGGTGGATGAGACGCGGCCGCGGAACCAGGGCTCAAAGCTGACCGCCTGGGAGCTCGGTGAGCACGGCGTTTCCCACACGGTCGTAGCGGACAACACCGGCGGTCATCTCATGCAACGCGGCGACGTCGATCTGGTGATCGTTGGCACCGATCGCACTACTTACACGGGGGATGTCGCAAACAAAATCGGCACCTACTTAAAAGCTCTGGCGGCGAATGATACTGGCGTTCCGTTTTACGTCGCGCTGCCCTCTTCGTCATTCGATTGGAGCATGCGGGATGGCCTGGCCGAGATTCCGATCGAGGAGCGCGGCTCCGAAGAAGTGAAGCATGCCGATGGCTGGTCCAAGGGACGCCAGGTGGAAGTGCGCGTGACGCCGGAAGCAAGCGCAGCGGCGAACTACGGATTCGACGTGACACCGCGGCGGCTCGTCACGGGATTAATTACCGAGCGTGGGATTTGCGCAGCGAACGAGGACAGCATTCTCGCGCTCTTTCCCGAACACGCGCCCGTCGCGCCCGCTGCAACGGCGACACTCCTGTCGCCGCCCGGTGGTTGTGGGTCGGAAGCAGGCGACAAGAGTGTCGCCTCTCCGGAATAGTCCTGGCGGCTTTGAGCGAGACAGGCGCGGTCAAATTCAGCTATGAGCAGGTGGCGGTCGCGCCGGTCGAGTTCGCCGGCTTGGAAGAAATGAATGCCTGCCGGCGAAAGCTCATGCAGCTGGGGTGGCTCGGGGTCGAATCGAACGGTATCGGTTTTGGCAACCTCAGTGTGCGGATTGGCCGGACGAATCGGTTTTTCATCACAGGGTCTGGCACCGGCGGCTTCGCGCAGCTCGCGCCAGAGCAGTTTGCCGAGGTCATCGAGTACGATTTCCAGCGGAACTGGCTGCACTGCGCCGGTGAGACGGTCGCGTCTTCGGAGTCTCTCACGCACGCCGCGGTTTACGAAGCTGATGCCAGCGTCTCCGCTGTGATCCATTGCCACAGCGCCACGGGATGGAAGCGCCTGCTCGGTCGTTGGCCGACGACGGATCCCGATGTGGAATACGGAACGCCGGAAATGGCTCGCGCAGTGATGCGGCTCTTCCAAACGACCGACGTGAAAGAGCGGAGACTGTTCGTCATGGCCGGACACGAGGGAGGGATCGTCGCGTTCGGTAAGGATTGCAATGAAGCGTTCCCCGTCCTGCTCTCGGCGATGAACGCGTCGTCATCCCGAGGCAGGCGGAGCGCCCCGAGGGACCTCGCTCAGGGTCCTTGATGACACACAATCGCGCGATTTCGGTCAACGGAATCTGCGCGAGATCCTTCGGCGTCTCTGCGGGCTCAGGATGACACGTTTCGTGCGTGAGTCGTCAAAAGGGGAGGCGTTGATTTCTGCGCGTTCCAAATCGCGTCCAGCTCCTCCAACTCCACCTCACCCAGCCTCTTGCCGGTAGCCTTGAGTTCGTCTTCAAGAGCATTGAAGCGCCGGACGAATTTGTCGGTGGCCGCTTGCAGCAGCGTCTCGGCATCGAAGTGACGTTTGCGCGCTAGGTTCACGACCGCGAAGAGCAGGTCGCCGAGTTCTTCCGCGATGTGGCCGGCGTGATCCTCTGCGATTGCCTCTCTGGTTTCCCGCAGTTCCTCATCAATTTTCGCGATCACATCCGCTTCCCCGCTCCAATCGAAATTTACGTGCGCGGCCTTTTTCTGAATCTTTTGCGCGCGCATCAGCGCAGGTAGGGCGGCCGCGACGCCCGCCAGGTAATGGCCGTCGTTTTCCTTCTTTTCCGCGCGCTTCGCGCTGTCCCACAGCGTCACGACCGCGCTCACGTCGTGCGCTTCGCTTCCGGAGAAAACGTGCGGATGTCTGCGGATTAACTTAGCGATGAGATTTTCCAACACTTGGTCGATTTCAAATTCACCACGCTCCATTGCGATCTGCGCTTGCATCAGAATGAGCAGCATCACGTCGCCGAGCTCCTCCCTCAGGTTCGCGTAATCGGAAGCGTGCACTGCTTCTGCAACCTCGTAGACTTCTTCGAGGAGCTTCGGGACTAACGACTCGTTCGTCTGCTCGCGGTCCCAAGGGCACCCTCCGGGACCGCGGAGCGCAGCCACGAGATCGCAGAGTTCCGCGAAGTGATCGGTCGATGCCGAATTGTGATTTGAACCTGTCAAGGCGGCTCCTTCAACATTTCACGATTCACTTATCACCATTCACGTCTTCAAATCCGCCAGAGCGAGCGATGCGTGCCGAATTCTGAGATCTCGCCGAGGGTCTTCTTTCCGACGTAGAAGGTGATCCCGATCACCGAGAGCAGTGTCGCGACAAAGATGAACGCGACCAGCCACGATGGGATATGACCGATGTGAAGCGCGTGGTAAAAGCCCACCACGCCAGTCATCGGCTGCGAGGCATGCAGGAAAATTTTCGTGATCCACGCCACCATGATGAGAATGAAAATAAAGACGTAATTGCGTTTCAGACGTCGACCGACGGCTTCCAGCTTGCTGATTTTGAAGCGCGGCAGGATCAGATCTTCGCAAACTAGCTTTTTCCATTCGCCCTGTAGCATTTCCCGGTTTTCCATCACCATCGGCACGAGGAAATGCGCTTCGAGCATGCGCACCCGCGCGCGGAAGGCATCGTAAAAACGGTAGCGCCGCGCCTCGATCCAAAGCATGCCCCAGACAATCGCGAGGTTAAAAAAGAAGATGATATGCGGCACCTCGCGATTCGAAAACGCGATCGTGATGATCGCCGTGCTGCTCGTGATCGCCCAGTTCGTGGTGATATCGAGCCGCTGCCGCCAGACCATGATGCGGCTGAGTTCGCCCCGGTAAAAGTGCGAAAGCGCATTGACGTAGCCGGGATCGTAGATGCTCCGCTGCAACGAGACGGTTGTTTCCTCGTTGCTCGGGCGCGGAGTGTTTTCGTTTGCCACAGCGGAGAGATTAACTGGATAACTGCGTTTGCCGGGATTATCCACCGATTCCTCGGCGACTCCAGATGGCTGTCACGCTCCCTGATCTCCTCAATGAGCAGCACACCTTGCTCGACCTGCGGAGCAGAAATCGCGACGAAGCCCTACGCGAGATCGTCGAGGCGTTGAGCCAGGGAGGCGAGGTGCGTGAACCAGAGAAGTTCTTCGCAGAAGTGCGCGCACGTGAGGAACAGCAGACGACTTTTGCGGGCAACGGCGTCGCCTTTCCGCATGCCCGCACCGACCTCTTGAGGCAGATCGTTCTCGGGATTGGGCGGAGCCGAGACGGTGTGCTCTTCGGTCCGAACGTGGAGACCGCGCACCTTATTTTTGTCATCGGTGTGCCGCGCCGGATGGTGACGGATTACCTGGTCTGTGTCGGCGCGCTCGCGCGCATCACGAAAGACGCGGCAAATCGTGAAGCACTGATGAGCATGGAGACGCCGGCCGAATTTGTTGACCTGCTGCGAGAGAAGTCGCTCCTTTT
>JACCTI010000160.1 GCA_013812515.1 Chthoniobacterales bacterium | reverse complement strand
ACTTTCCGCGCCGCATACGCCAGATCAATCGCGCGCTCCACCCCGTAGCAAAAACCAAACTGCTTCGCCAGCCGCACCGTGATGTCACCCACCGTCAGGATGCCGCCATTGCGGCGAATCTTATCCACGATGTCGCTCCGGTAATGCGATTCGACCTGTTCCTGAACGGCGGTCATCACCTCCGGCGTGCGGAGGTTTACCTTTTGGCGCGCCGGCGCAGCGAAACTCGCAGAAGCGGGAGCGCTCATAACTCTACAGAACACGCGATCGCCTGCACATTCCAGTGCCCGGGCCAACCGCAGTCCAGCTTCTCGGCCGCAATTAGGATCAACCGTCGACCAGCAACGGACCCGCGGGATCCTTAAACCAGGCCGGCGACATGAGCAGGGCTCTTGGTGGATTCGGATCCCGGCTTTGATCCAGCTTCCGCACCAGCGACCCATACTTCGTGTCTTCCGGTTGGGATCTCGCAATATCGACTGGTGTGCCGACCCTCACGAGCGCGAACAGCCGCGCCGCGGCTTCCCGATGGAGCCGAATGCAACCATGCGACCGTGGGACCGCATGAACAAACCCTTCGTGGAAACCGTAAGCAGGTTTGAATTCGCACCAATACGGCATCGGATACCCCGCGTCGGGCTGACTGATGCGGCGCTTGTTCTTGATCTTGTTTGTGATTCTGAAGTGGCCCAGCGGAGTCGTGTTCTTGGCGCCGACAGTACCTTGCACCGCCATCAAGAGGCGGTCGCCTTCCATGACATAGACGTTTTGCGTGGAGGTGGAGAGCTTTACTCGCACGTTCCCGGGATCCTTTGGGCGATAAGCCGTGACGCGGTAATTTCCGCCGGAGGGGCCGGCAGTTCCGCAACCGGTCAGAAACGCTGTGGAAGCCAGGGCGACGACTAAGGACAAGCGGTAGAGGAGGCGCATAGTTATGCTTACTTGTGACTCTATCCGCCCTCAGTTGTCAACCGGCGACAGAGGCTGAAACCGCCCGGCGACCGGCCAGAACCGCAGCGCGTTCCTTCTCTGTGCGCGCGAGCAGTTTCCGGAAATGCGGCGATTCATTGGCGTAATCGGGATAACGCTGGAGCGCGTTCGCGGGCCGATAGCGCCAGTGTTTGTATGTCCAAAGCCAGGGCGCGGGGTTCCGGCGGATGATTGGCTCGAAGTGGTCCCAGCATGCTTGCGCGACCTGCTGGTGAGTCGCTTCCGGTGCAATCTGAAGCTCCGGGTGCAGAACGAGTCGATAACGTCCACCCGGCAACGGCTCGCAATGAATTGGGATAATCGCGGCGCCGGTGCGTTGGTGCAGCCAGGCATGCGCGAAGGTGACGCACGTCTGCAAACCGAAACAGCTGATCGGCACGCTCGGGAGTTTGGCGGAAACCGTGAGGTCAACCGCGAGCGTCACGCAGCGCTCGTTCTTCAGCGCCTTCAATAAGCGGAGCATGGCGCCTTCGCGGCGAATCGTCAGGTGGCCGGAGACTTCCCGCAGCTGATTGAAGGTGTTGTTGAGCAGCGGGTTCTTGAACGCTTGCGTCACGACCGTGCATTTGAATCCGCTGAGTCCAAGCGCGAGTGCGATCCACTCGAATCCGCCGTAATGCAGACAGGCGAAGATGATGCCCTGCCCGGTTCCCCGCTCCCGTTTCAACCGCGCCAGATCTGTGAGATCGAAGATGGCCGGGAGATTCTCGCGGGTGACCCGCGCGCTCCAAAACAAGTCAGCCATGGCGCGAGCGAAATGCTGATAGGATTGCCTAACGAGTCGTCGCTTGCCGCGACCTGACATTTCCGGACCGAAGGCCGCTTTGATGTTACTGAGTGCAATCTTGCGCCCCGGGATGTGGACGAAGGCTGCCACCGCGCCGACCACGTTCGCCAGCGCGTGGCAGACGAGCCGCGGCAGGAGCGGCACGAGGTGCGCCAGTGCCCGGATGGCAATCCACTCGCTGCGATGACGGACCGCTTTCCAGAAGCTTCCGAGGCGCGCCATCGAAGATCAGCGTTGCACCGCTTCCGCGGCAGCTTCGCGCTGGGCGGCTCTGACGGTCTGAATCGCCGCGCGATCGAGCTTCACGTAGTTCGCGCGTGAGGCGATCTGGTCGAACTCAAGTGAATCGTGCGAGTAAAATGGATAAGCGTGCCGCGCCTCCGCCGGTTTGTAACGCCAGTGTTTATACATCCAAAGCCACGGCGCCGGATCCTGTCGCACCACTGGCTCGAAGGCGTCCCAACACGCCTGCGCGATCTCCTGGTGGGTCGCTCCTTTGGGCGGGCGAAGCGTCGGCAAAGTCACTGCGCGATAACGCCCATCCGCGAGCGGCGCGCAATAGAAAGGCACCATCGGGACCCCGGTTTTATCCTGCAGCCAGGCATGCGCGACCGTCACAATCGTCTTTAACCCGAAGCATTCGATCACGACCGTCGGATGATGCGGCGGTAGCGTGGTATCGACGAGCAACGCGACGCGCCCTTTCCGCCGCAGGATTTTATACAGACGAATGATCGCGCCTTCGCGGAGGACAGTGGTGTGGCCTGATTGCTCCCGCAGCTTCTGAAAGAATCGATCCAAGAGCGGATTCTTGAATTCCTGCGTTGTGATCGCGCTTGGAAAACCGAGCCAGCCGGCGGCGAGACTGATCCACTCGAAGTTCCCGTAATGAAAGGAGCCGACGATGCAACTATTCGAGGGTGCGATGTCGGCGCGCGATTGCTCGACATTCTCGAACTCGATGTAGTCGCGGTAGTTCTCCCGATGGAGGCGCGGACTCCAGAAGAGGTCGAGCATCGTGCGCGCGAAATGTTGATATGATTCCCGCACGATCTCGGCGCGGCGTTCCGGTGAGAACTCGTTTCCGAAGGCCGCTTGCAAGTTGCTCAGGGCCACCTGCCGTCCGCGGGCGTCGAACTTCGCGCCGCACGCGCCGAGAATTCCGCCAAGCTGATAGCACGCTTTGCGCGAGAGCGACGGGACCAGCTTCAGCGTGATCATCAGCGCGAGCCACTCGACACGATAGCGCAGGCGCTTCCAGAGACGGTTCACGTGCGCAGCTTACGCAATCTTCTCGACCGTCGCGAGTGTCGGCGCAAAGTTGCCGCGATGAAAAGCGCGGTTGTGCTGCTGAGCGGCGGGTTGGATTCGGCCGTCACGCTCGCGCTTGCCCAAGCGGAAGGTTTCGAAGCCCATGCGCTCTCCTTTCAATACGGGCAGCGCCATGGCGTGGAGGTGGCAGCGGCGAAACGCATCGCGCAATCGCGTGGCGCA
>JACCTI010000112.1 GCA_013812515.1 Chthoniobacterales bacterium | reverse complement strand
CCGCCATCGCTGGAATTGACGAGGCCGGCCGCGGCGCCTTGGCCGGTCCGGTCGTAGCGGCGGCGGCAGTCTTACCTGAGAAGTTCCGCCACAAGCGATTGAACGATTCCAAGCAGCTCCTGCCGGAGCGTCGGGAGGAGATTTACCGCGACATCACGAGCAACCCCGCCGTGGTCTGGGCCGTCGGCATCGTCGATGCCGAAGAGATCGACCGGATCAACATCCTGCGCGCGACGCACAAGGCGATGCGTGCTGCGATCGGCACCCTGAGTGCACAACCCGATCACGCGCTCATCGATGGCCTGCCGGTCTTCCCGTTTCCACTGCCGCAGACCGCGGTGATTGACGGCGATTGCTTCAGCCTCAGTATCGCTGCGGCCAGCGTCATCGCCAAGGTCACGCGCGACATGATGATGCGGGAATTCTGCGGGCGTTTCCCGGAGTATTGCTTCAGCCAGCACAAAGGCTACGCGACGGAGCTGCACGTTGCGAAGCTGCACGCCCATGGACCCTGTCCCATCCATCGCCGCTCCTTTGAGCCGGTGGCGCAACCGCTCTTTGCTTTCGCTCACGTGCGCCTGCGCGACACCGTCGCGGTCTAGAGCATCTGGCCAAAAACATGAGCGAGATTGCGACGCGTTGCGGCGTTTGCTCTCCTCAGGGGAACGAACTCCGCCATGCCTCCTCATCCGCATGCGTGGAGGACAGCCGTACTCTTCAACAGCTGCTCGCCAGGTCGGAACCTTTTTGGCACATACCGAAGGAAGCGCCTTTCGTGAGCAGTGATCCAGCACCGAACTCGCGTGGAGAGAGCGCGACAGCGGAGAGTTCCTTCTCTATCCTCGAGCCATGAACGCCGGCATTGCTCACTCTCTCGCGGCGTTCGCAACGCGCTGGCGCGACCATTTCGGGAGAGGACCGGAACACCTGCAACGCGGCGCCGCCGGGGAGAAGCTCGCGGCTCGATATCTTCAGCGGCACGGCTACAAAGTGCTTTATCGCAATTTCCGTGGCCGGAGTGGTGGCGAGATCGATCTCGTCTGCCGTGATCGCGACACGCTTGTCTTCGTCGAGGTGAAGACGCGGTCGCGCGAGGATTACGGCCGGCCGATCGAAGCCGTCGATCGCCAAAAGCGGAAACGGATCTCGCGCGGGGCGCTCGCGTGGTTGCGCATGCTGGATGATCCCGATATTCTCTTTCGCTTTGACGTCGTGGAAGTCGTGATGGCGAAGGGGACGGAGCCGCGGATCGAGTTGATCCAAAATGCGTTTCCTTTGTCGGAGCCGTACATCTACTGACCGCAACTACCCGCGGCGGACTCGCATCTACGCATCAGCGCGAAAACGAATCAGTCAGCATGAGGAAAATCGGTCCGCCGCAGCTCGCAATCACAGTCAGCGTTCTCGCTGCGACCGTGAGTCTCTCCGCCATCGCGCAGACCATCCTCTCCGGCAAAGCGGCGGTCGATGCCGATTGGACAAAAGACGCGCCCGGCGTGCGGCATAAGATTACGCCGGCTGATCTTCCCCCGCCCTACGAAACCGAATCAGCCGTTAACGATGCGCGGGTCGTCGCGCGTCCGCCCGGCGCACAGCTCCAGGTTCCGTTCGGGTTCAAGATCCAAGAGTACGCCTCCGGCTTTCGCGACCCGCGCTATCTCCTCACCGCGGCGAACGGGGACATCTTTGTCACTGAAGGTCGCGCGGATACGATTAAGGTCCTGCGCGATGCGAACGGCGACGGAAAACCAGAGATCAGCGAGACCTTCGCGAGCGACGGACTCAAGGACCCGTTCGGCATCGCGTTTTACCCGCCTGGTCCGGACCCGCAATATCTCTATGTCGCGAACACCGACGGCGTAGTTCGTATTCCATATCGGAACGGCGACATCAAAGCACGCGGGCCACTCGAGAAACTCAGCGCCGAGCTTTCCAGCGGCGGCCTCCTGCATGGCGGTGGACATTGGACGCGCGATCTCACCTTCTCCGCGGACGGCAAAAAAATGTATGTCTCGATCGGCTCTCGCTCGAACGTCTCCGACGACAGCGCCGAAGCCAATCGCGCGCGCATCTTCGAGTTCAATCCCGACGGCACGGGCCAGAAAGTTTTCGCCTGGGGAGTTCGCAATGCAGTCGGGATCAAGGTCCGGCCCGGCACGAACGACCTTTGGATGAGCGTGAACGAACGCGATGGACTCGGCGATGGTCTTGTGCCGGATTACATCAGCCGCGTGCAACCGGACCGCTTCTACGGGTGGCCCTGGTATTACATTGGGAACAACCAGGACCCGCGGCACAAAGGCAAACATCCAGAACTGGCCGCCAAAGTTGCCATCCCAGATCTGCTCGTGCAGAGCCATTCCGCCACGCTCAATCTCATCTTCTACGACGGGGAGCAGTTCCCCGCTGAATACAAAGGCGACATCTTCGCCGCCTTCCATGGCTCGTGGAATAAAGCGCGTCGCACTGGCTATAAAATCGTGCGTGTGCCTCTCGATAAAACCAGCGGCAAAGTGCGTGGGGATTACGAGGATTTCGTCACCGGCTTCGTCACCCCGGATGGAAAAGTCTGGGGACGGCCGGTCGGCCTCACCGTCGCGAAAGACGGCAGTCTGCTCTTTAGCGAAGACGGCAACAAAACAATTTGGCGCGTGACGTATT
>JACCTI010000104.1 GCA_013812515.1 Chthoniobacterales bacterium | reverse complement strand
CGACGGCATCTGCGTGATCGAATGGGCGGATCGTTTCCGCGCGCTGATCCCGGAACACGCGCGGTGGATCTCGCTCGCGGTGAAGAGCGAAACGGAAAGGGTCATCGAGTTGCCATGACCATCCTGGCCGTGGAGCTCTCGAGCGGGAAGGGGAGCATTGCGTTCTTTGATGACGAGACGAACCGCTTCGCGACCGAGTTCGCGAACGATCGCAAGCATTCCGGTCTCTTCTTCGAAAATCTCCAGCGCTGCCTTCAGCAGTGCAGCCGGCCCGATCGAATCGCAGTTGGTTTGGGCCCGGGCTCGTATGCAGGCACGCGGATCGCGATCTCCACCGCGATTGGTCTGCGCGCCGGCCTGCACACGGAACTGGTGGGACTTCCGTCCGCTTGTGCGATGCCCGGCGACGCAGGCGATTACATTGTCATTGGAGATGCACGGCGGCAGTCGTTCTTTTTCATGCATGTTGCTGCGCGGCGTTGCGTCGATGGACCCCGATTGTGCAGTGAAGAAGAGCTGCGCGAACTCCTGGCTGGCCGGCACGAACCAATCTTTTGCAGCGAAGCGCTCCCGCAATTTGGCGCAGTCGTGTTGCACCCATCGGCGATCATTCTGGCGCAGATTGCCGCAGCGGAAGTCGCGACGCCATTGCCATTGGAACCGATCTATCTGCGTGAACCGCACATCACTGAGCCGAGAAGGACGGCTGTATGAGCTCATATCGCTGCTGGGCGGAGATTAGTCGCGCGGCGCTTCGGCATAATGCGGCTGCCGCCCGCCGCATGCTCGGAGCGAACGTCGCGCTCCTCGCGGTCATTAAGGCGAACGGATACGGTCATGGTCTCGCCGAAGTGGCAAAAGCGCTGGCCGACGAGGCGCAGCTCTTTGGCGTGGCCAATCTGCCGGAAGCGATCGAAGCGCGCGAGGCCGTTCCACATCCGGTAATCATCCTCGGCCCTGCATTGCCCAAAGAACGGACGGAGATCGCAGCGCGTGGTTTCATTCCCTCCGTTTCGAATTACGAAGAAGCGCTCGCCTTTAGTCGGGTCGCGCCTAACGAGCGGCCCGTAGAGGGTAACTGCGCGATCGATACCGGCATGGGCCGAATGGGAATGGCCGAGGAAGGGGCAATTCACGAGCTGAAAAGAATAGCGGCCCTGCCGAATCTGCACTTGCACAGCGTCTCCACCCACCTGCCGGTCGCCGACGAAGACTTCGCCTTCACGCGAAGACAGCTCGCCGGGTTCCAAGCGCTCGCCGCGAAGATTCGCCAGGAGGTGCCGGGCGCCTACATGATTCACGTCCTGCCCAGCGCCGGCGTCATGAGCTTCGGCGCTTCTGCCTTTGAGATGGTGCGCGCTGGACTCATGCTCTACGGCTCGGCGCCGCTCGCGGATTTGCAGGATCGGCTCCAGCCGGCATTGACGTTGAAAACGCGCGTGGCGTTGCTCCGCGAGCTTCCTGCCGGCAGGTCGATCAGCTATGGGCGAACCTTCGTAACCGAACGTCCGACGCGCGTTGCCACGCTTGCCGTCGGCTACGCGGATGGGCTGCCGCGTTCCGTCTCCGGTCGGGGTGCGGCCGTGCTGATCCGCGGAGAACGTTGCCCGGTGCTCGGTCGCATTACGATGGATCTCACGATGGTGGATGTAACGCAGGTACGCGATGTCTCGTTAGGCGACGAAGTTGTGCTGATCGGGCGACAGGGCGATGAACAGATTCTTGCTGCCGAAGTCGCGCGGCAGGCCTCCAGCGTCGCCTGGGAGATTTTCACCGGGATTGGCAGCCGGGTAGCACGCGTGTATTTGTGAAGCGCCATGTTCCAGATCATCTTCAACGAACTGAGCGCAGCCGAGATGTCGGCTTTGCCGAAGACGCTCCAGCTCGAACTGCTGGCGGAATTCGAAATTCTGCCTACAGATCTGGATGATTTGGACAGAGGCAAATTCGGGGTCATCGAACGCGACGGAAAGAAGCTCCATCGTTATCGCGCCAAGGATTACCGGATCTACTTCGAGAGACGCGCTGAGGGGATCACCGTTCATCGCGTGCTGCACAGAAACACGTTTCGAGACTTCCTGTTCCGCAGCAAACTTCCCATGGCGGAAGACGACCAGTTGGGCAGGACCCGCGAGTTCTGGAAATTGATCGAACAAGGTGAACGGACGCGGAAAGCTTGAGCGCGTTTTCGCTTCCGCCGCGCGCAAAAAAGATAGCGTGACACAATGCATCTGCCGCTTGGTCGGGCGTCACTCCGTCCCTGGCACATAGAAGATGCTCCCGCGCTCGCTGAGGCAGCCAACAATCGCAACGTCTGGATTAACCTGCGCGACCGAATGCCGTATCCCTACACGCTCGCGGGACGCGGAAGAGTATATTCTGCAACGTGTGGAAGAGGATCCCGCGCTCATGTTTTGCATCGAGGTCGAGGGCCGCGCTGCCGGTGGCATTGGTTTGCATCCGGGCCACGACGTAAACCGTCTCACTGCAGAGCTCGGCTACTGGCTGGCCGAGCCGTTTTGGGGACGCAGGCATCGCGACTGCGGCGGTGCGGGCGATCGTGCCCCACGGCTTCGCGTCCCTGCCGCTGAATCGCATCGAGGCTTACGTCTACGCGAACAATCCTGCTTCGGCGCGCGTGCTGGAGAAGGCCGGCTTCACCTGCGAAGGACGGCTGCGGCGCAGCGTAATCAAAGATGATCAAGTCCTCGACTCGTTAGTCTACGCCCGCCTCCGGGACGAGGGAGGCGCGTGACTTTGTGCGTGGACTCGCAAGCGCGTGCCGGTCTAACATCCCTTGGTGCCTGCCCTCGCTGAAGTCGTCGCCTACACGAATGAGTATCTTCGCCTCGACCAATGCGGCGATTGGGCGCATGCGCTGAACGGACTGCAGGTCGAGAACTCCGGAAACCTTCGGCGCATCGGCGCGGCGGTGGATGCGTCCTCACGCGTCTTCCGCGCCGCGGCGGAAAACGAAGTTGACTTACTGCTGGTCCATCACGGCCTTTTTTGGCCGGGGTTACAGGCGATCACCGGTCCAGTGCGCCGCCAGCTCGGCTTGCTCTTGGAACACGATATTGCGCTCTACAGCGCGCATCTGCCGCTCGACGTTCATCCAGTCGTCGGCAACAACGCGCAGCTCGCCGCCGCGCTTGGCTTGACTGATCTCGAGCCGTTCCTGGAAATGAAAGGGCAGCTCGTAGGTCTCCGCGCGCGCGTCCAGATTTTCCCGAACGAATTAGCGCACAAGCTAGAGGCGGCCACAGAAGCTAGCGTGAAGCTGTTCGCGCACGGACCGGCGACCAGTGAAACGATCGGCATCGTCACCGGCGGAGCCGGCTCAGAAATATATGCGGTGGCACGCGCGGGCGTAGACACTTTCATCACGGGAGAAGCGCCGCATTGGGCGGGAGTCGCGGCGGAAGAACTGGGCGTGAACCTTTTGTTAGGTGGGCATTACGCCACGGAGACTTTCGGGGTTAGAGCGCTCGCGGCGCACCTCGCCGAGCGTTTCGCTTTGCCATGGCAGTTCATTGACGCGCCGAGCCGGCATTGAGAAGCCGTAGAATCCGGCGCGCGCCTAACGATCTGTTCAATGCAAGACTCCGTCCTCACCTGCCTCGTCTTCATCATCTTCGGGGTGGTCCTGCTCCCCTTCGTGCTCATGATCTCGAATGCGCGAAAGATCAAGGCGCTCCAGAGCAGCATGCAGAAGCTGAGTCAGCGCCTTGCAGCTCTCGAACTCCAAACATCTGAACACGCGGCGGCTCATTCGGACGCAACCGCTTCGCCCCTGACGACCGTGAGCGCGCCCGTTCCGTCAGCGCCTGTTCCGGCTGCGTCCGTCGCCGCTGTCTCTCCCGCGGTGGCTTCGATTATCGGAGAACTGCCGTCGCGGGTCGAAACTCCGGAACCCCCGTCTCCTGCGCCAGCGAAAGCAAGGCCTCACGTGCCCATCGAGTGGGAAGCGTTCATGGGAGTGAAACTCTTCTCCTGGGTCGGCGGCTTCGCCCTCTTCCTCGGCGTCGTTTTCCTGGTGAAATATTCGTTCGAAAACAATCTCATCACGCCAGCGATGCGCATCGTCATCGGCGCGGTGATCGGCTCGGGCCTGATCGCGGCGGGTTGGTTCACGGCGCGTCGCAACTACCGCGTGCCGGGCCAGAGTCTTTGCGCGACCGGCGTGCTCGTTCTTTACGCCGACATCTTTGGCGCGCACGCCTTCTACAATCTTCTCTCGTTAGCCGCCGCCTTCGTTCTCATGTCGATCGTCACGGTCGTGGCGTTCCTTCTCGCGGTGCGCCTCGACGCGCAGGTCGTGGTGGTCCTCGGTTTGATTGGCGGCTTTCTGACCCCGCCGTTGCTTACGACCGGCCAGGAGAATCCGTTTCGGCTCTTCGGTTATGTCGCGTTGCTCAATGCGGGAATCGCCGCCGTTGGGCTGCGGAAACGTTGGGATTACCTGTTCGCGCTCGCTGCCGCCGGAACCATCCTGACGCAATGGGCCTGGGCGTTTGATTTTACTGTCGCGCGCGCGAACGCCGGCTTTCTCATTTTCCTGCTCCTCGAAGCGCAGTTCCTCGCGTTTCAATACCTGCGTCGCAAACTGCCGCCGCCGGAGAATTGGTCGACGTATGCTGCGCTGGTCATCGGATTCTCAGCGCTCGCTTTTGCATTCTGTTTCGTCTCCTACGCGGAACTCGCCGCCCGCCCAGCATTCCTCTTCAGCTTCACTTTTTTGGCCGACATCGGCCTGCTCGCGCTCGCGACCACGCGTGCAAATCCGTCGCGCATTGCTGGCCCGGCGGGCGCAGTCGTGTTCGCACTTCTCGCTGCCTGGACCTCCCAATATCTCACGCACCCGCTGCTTTGGTGGGGGCTCGGCG
>JACCTI010000096.1 GCA_013812515.1 Chthoniobacterales bacterium | reverse complement strand
GTTCATCATGAACAGGAAAGGCGACATCGCCGGCAAGCACATCGGATTCACTGACCGGGCGACATTGGAGAAGGAGATCAAGCCTTTACTCTAAGCGTCATCCGACCCGCCCGTCGCGCGCGGGGCGAGGTCGGCCGAGCGCGATGTTCTTCGCCAAAGTTTCAGCGGACGGAATTTATTTCCGTTTTCTGGCGTCTCTCTTTTCAATGAAGGTAATTCGCCAGTTTGGCAGAATGTTCGATTGGGCTGGCCAGCACCCCGCGCGAGCATTAATGATTTGGCTGACGGTGTGGGCGGCGGCTTTGGCGGTGCGCGCCAAACTGACCGAGCACGCGCGGTTCAACCGAACGTTTGCAGACGCGGTCTGGGACCTGGTCGCAGGCAGTGGGCGGGAAAGAAGTCAGTGGAATGGAACCAGACGAATATCGCTGGTTTCGATTTAGTTTTGATCGCGACAAATCACGCTTCGGTTAATTACCGCGAACTTGGCGAATGGGCACAGTGCGTCGTAGATACGCGAAATGCCATGGCAAGCATCAAGGTAGCGCCAGGCAAGGTGTGGAAAGCTTAACCCTATGCTAACCAAGAGCTCGGAACGACTGGAGCAAGACCGGCACCTCGAACGATCGATTGAGGGACCACGGTTGAAGGAAGGCCCGCCGCGCCGGTTCAGTCGTCACTCACTTTTGGCGATAACGTTCGTGCTGATCATTGCCGCGATTTATCTGCGGCATCTTATAGCTCTCGCGACTTACGCCGCTGGAAGTGAGCTCGACTCTTATATTCTCCTGGTCCCCTTTATTTCCATCTATCTCCTTTTCATTTACAGAAACAAAGGGGCTGCAGTTTACTCTTCTGCCCCTGGTTTCGCTCTGCCATTAATGGTTTTCGGATTGGCAACCGTAGCGATCGCATCATTTTGGCCCGCGGCTCGGACCAATCTTAGTCACAAGGATTACCTGACGGTTGTGACGTTTTCTTTCCTTTGCTCACTCGCAAGCGGCGGATTTCTCTTGATGGGACGGAAATGGGTGTCGGCGAATGCCTTTCCCCTGGCCTTTCTGGCCTTCATGATCCCCCTGCCCGATCACCTTGTGAATTGGATGGAGACGGCGTCCAAGCTAGGATCGACCGAGGCTGCCAGTCTCTTCTTTGACCTGACGGGTACGCCGGCGTTACGCGATGGGACGATTTTTCAGTTACCTGGAATTGTAATCGAGGTGGCGCAAGAATGCAGCGGTATAAGATCCAGCTGGATACTTATGATTACGAGCCTGCTCGCAGCGCGCTTATTCCTGCGCAGCCCCTGGCGACGGGCGCTGCTAGTCGGGTTCGTTATCCCATTGGGTATCGTGCGGAATGGGTTTCGGATCCTCGTCATCTCTCTGCTTTGTATCCATTTCGGGCCGGAAATGATCCACAGCGCTATTCATAAGCGCGGCGGACCTCTCTTCTTCGCGCTTTCATTAATTCCGCTTTTTCTGCTGCTGTGGTGGTTACGGCGCGGCGACTCGAAGGCGAAGGCAAACGTCCGTGAACCAAGGCGACCGCAGTGCGGCGATCTCGGCCCTGGGAGAAATAGGATCACCGAGCGCTTTGCCGGCGCTGCAAGCGCTTGCGTCGACCGGCGAGAATCCGATGCTGCGCTCTTTAGCGGCCTCGGCGATTCGTCAGATTGGCCTGCTCGAAGGCGATGCGATCGGGAAGCTGCTTGGTGCGATTGGGGACAACAGCGACTGGATTCAGGACGACTGGATTCTCGCGCAACTTCATCGCCGATGGAATGACCGGATTGCGACGAGGGTGAACGAATTGCTGCTCGCAAATCCGCCCTTGTCGCGCGGGTTGAGGCTCCGAATCACGGCGCTGCTGGCGGCGAAACATGAGGTGAACTCCACTACCATGAACACGCTCGCGCTCGCTTCCGAACGCGAGGATCATTGGCTCGCGGTGGCAGCGGCGAGCGGCGGGGATTGATTCGGCGAGCGTGAGCCGGCTCAAATCAGTATTGCGGGTCTGGCCCTGGCTGGCCGCGATCGCCACCGGCGTGATATATCGCGGGTGCTTCGCGCCCTTCGACCACGCCTGGCTCTGCTGGTTCGCCCTTACGCCGCTGATCGCCGCGGTCTGGTTCTCCGGCGCGGATGCGAAGCGGCGCTGGCTCCGCGATTTGCTGCTGGGCTACGTGGCTGGTCTCACGTTTTTCTGGTCGGTCTTTTCGTGGCTGACGATTGTCACCG
>JACCTI010000077.1 GCA_013812515.1 Chthoniobacterales bacterium | reverse complement strand
GTCCGCGGCTCGGTCGGCGGTAGTCGTGCAAGCCGCGTGCTCCGTGTTCGGATTTCGCGAAACGCGATGGCGCAGGAGGTTGTCGGTCCGGCGGAGGCGACGCGCCATCTCCGTCAGCATTCCGAGCATGACCTGATGGTCGCTTTGGATGAAGGAGATGAAGTCCGCCCGGCGGAGAATGGCGAGCCGGGTGTCTTCCATGACGGTCGCGCCCGCCGAGCGCTCGTGGCCGTCAATTAACGCCATCTCGCCGAAGAACTCGCCGTCCTGCAACTCGCTCAGCGTGACCTCACGCCCATCTGCATCCATCACAGTGATGCGGACACGGCCATGCTCGATCAGATACATGGCGTCGCCGGAATCGCCAGCCTCAAACAGGCGCGTGGGAGCCTTGTATTCGCGCGACAACAGCAGGCCGCATAGCTTTTCCGCCGCTTCCTCCTCCAGGCCCTGGAACAACGGAACCCTTCGGAGCTGCTCCCACCGGACAGGTCCGCACGGGGCCATGACTCCATCGTGTAAATCTGGAATCGCCAGGCGAGGTTCGACCGCCATCGTTTCATCTTACCTAAGCCAGTGGAAAAACCCAAGCGCCAACTTCAAGGCAGCCGCGCTGCCTAACGACCAATCGTCGGAGTGATGCCTCGCCCTGTGCAGGTGGCCTCCAACACACGACACATCCGGACGGCGACAGATTCGTCTGCAGCGCGAGGCAGTTGATGCTTTCCTTCGTTAGGCAGTCCCGAGCGAACTCACGATAGCCTTGAGCATGGCTGGACCGCGATAGATGAATCCGGTGTAGACCTGCACCAATTCCGCGCCCGCTTCCAACTTCTCGCGGGCACTCGCGGCATCGAAGATTCCGCCGACACCAATGATCGGCAATGCCGACCGCGCGCGAATTGTCCGGACGGTCGCCGTCGATTTTTCGCGCAAGGGACGACCGCTCAAGCCACCGGTCTGACCGTGCGCGGCGGGCAAGGCAGAGTGATCGAGCGTGGTGTTCGTCGCCACAATTCCGGCGATTCCGTTCTCTTCGCAGGCGACGAGCAGAGACCCTAGCTCAAAGGACGAGAGATCAGGCGCGATCTTCACGAGGATCGGTCTGCTCGGCGCATTGTTCTCGGCGCTGATCTGTTGCAGTAGAGCGCGCAGTTCCTGTTCGTTCTGGAGTGAACGCAGACCCGCGGTGTTGGGCGAGCTCACGTTGAGGACGACGTAATCCGCGAAATCGCGCAGCCGGCGAAACGAGTAAGCGTAATCGTCCGCGGCCAGCGCGAGCTCCGTCCCTCTGGATTTTCCGATGTTGATTCCAATCGGGATTTTTGGCCACCGACCGTTGGCGCGGAGCTTGCCCAGGCGCGCTGCCACCGCGTCGGCGCCTTCATTATTAAACCCGAGCCGATTGATAAGCGCCTGCTGCTCGGGATGGCGAAAGATGCGAGGCTTCGGATTCCCGGGCTGCGCTTTCGCCGTGACCGTGCCGATCTCGACGAAGCCAAACCCGAGCGCTTCCCATGCAGGAAGCGCGACCCCGTTTTTGTCGAAGCCAGCGGCAAGGCCAAGCGGGTTGGGAAAATCGAGGCCGAAGACCTTCGACGGTTGGAGCGGCGGCTGGAAACGTCGCAGGGTCGCGAGCAGGGGCGGAAAGGCAGAGGCAGCGCGCAGGCTTGCGAGCGCCAGATGATGCGCTTTCTCCGGATCGAGCGAGAAGAGCAGCGGCCTAACGAGTCGTTCGTAGGCAGCAGGTCCAATCATTTGCCTATGCAGAACTGCGAGAACAACGAATCCAGAATCGGATCATCGCTTTCCAGGCTGACCACTTCCGTGACCGCGTTCAAGGCCGCGCAGGCGTCCACCGCGACAAATTCGGGGGAAAGATTTTGCGCCATTGTTTCCTGCGCGCGATCGCACGCTTCGAGCGCGCGCCCCAGGCAATCGCGATGACGCGCATTGATCGCGACAGCGCTCTCGGTCGTTAGGTGCCGCGCCCCGATCGCGGTGAGAATTTTCTCTTCCAAGCCCGCGAGACCATCTTCGGCCAGACATGAAATTCTTAACGCTTCGCAATTGCGCCAGTCGGGATGCGTAGGCAAATCGCTCTTGTTCAGCAACAGGATCTCGAGGGCATTCGAGTCGCGGTCTGCAAGGCAAAGCGGTTTCGGCGCACTGCTGTCGATCACGTGCAGGATCAGGTCGGCGAGCGCCAGTGAATTTTCCGTCCGCGCGATCCCGGCGCGTTCCAGCTCGTCCTGCGAGTCGCGCAAGCCGGCGGTGTCGAGCAGTCGAATCGGAACGCCGCGGAGGCTAATGACTTCTTCGATTGTATCCCGTGTCGTCCCCGGAATGTGACTGACGATGGCGCGCTCGTATCCAAGAAGACGGTTCAGCAGACTCGATTTTCCGGCATTCGTCGGCCCATAGATGACGGCGCGCACGCCTTCGCGCCAGATCCGGCCGCGCTGCTCCGTCGCGAGAAGCGCGCTGATCTTTTCGCGCACTTGAGCGACGCGGGCCTGGAGCTTGTCCCCTTCATCAGGCCCGATGCCTTCCTCTGAGAAATCGATCGCCGCCTCAATGTGCGCGCGCCATGCGATAAGCTCGTCGCGAATCGTCCGCACCTCATCACCGAGCCGGCCTCCGAGTTGTTCCGTGGCGGAGCGAAGCGCGAGATCGGTTTGCGCACGGATCAGGTCAATCACGGCTTCGGCCTGCGTGAGGTCCATTTTGCCGTTGAGATAAGCGCGCTCCGTAAACTCACCCGGCCGTGCCACCCGAGCGCCAGCATCGAGGCAGGCGGAGAGGATCTGGGCGGTGACCAGCACACCTCCGTGACAACTGATCTCAACCAGATCTTCGGCCGTGTAGCTCTGCGGTGCCCGGTGCACGGAGATTACGACCTGATCGAGCACGCGTTCGCCTGCTGTGACGTGCCCGAGATGCTGAACATGTGACTGGATATCGGAAGGCTTCTGTTTTCCTCGGAAGATACGATCCGCGCAGTCGATCGCCTCCGGGCCGGAAATGCGCACGAGCGCGATTGCGCCTTCGCCGGTCGCGGTGGAGATGGCAGCGATGGTGCCGCCCCCCATTGGACTGTGAACCGCTGTCAAATTCGCACGAGTTTCAGCCGGAATTTTTCGAAACGGCGAAAATCTTGAATGTTTAACGTCGCTAACAAGCCGCCCCGTCTAATGGTGTGCGCTGCGATCATACAATCCAAGTGGCTCCGCGAGCGTCTTCCGGTCTGATGGAACAGCTCGCTCGCCAGTCCGGCATCTGCTTCGGCGAAAGGATCGATCCGAGTGAGAATGCTTCTGGCGATATCGACGTCGCTCTCATCGACCGGACCGCAGAGATATTCAGACCATGCCACTGCGCTGATCTGAACGCTCGTGCCTTGCGCTAACCATCTTTGGAGTTGGTCACCCTCTGCCGAAGCCGGCGCCCGTGCCGCCACCAGAAAATTCGAATCGAGCGACACGAGCTCGGATGGCTCAGCGACGACCATCTTTGATTGCCTTCTGCCACTTCTTTAAGTCAATCCGAGATTCCTCTGTTCTTCGTTGGAGTTCGCGCAGAGCGGCAACGCGTTCTTCGGGGGAAGGGGCGTCGTTTGCGGCCGCTTGGGTGAGCGCCCTCCGCAACACTTCGGTTTTCGATACCTGCCAGCGGCGGGAGAGCCGCCTCAGTCTCTCCAGGCTGACAGCATCTAAAGAATAGGTCGATTTAGTTGCTGAGGGCATACCATACCCGATGCCATACCTGATAAGTCCGGTCAAATTGAGCGCAAAAGTTACTGCTCAATAACCATTCTTAAACGCATCGCGGCGGTTCCGTAACCTTCGCGCCTTCTCTCAACACTTCCTTGAGCGCGGCAATGCAGGCGCGGTTTTGCTCCATCGTGCCGATGGAAATGCGGACCCACTCAGGCAGGTTGTAGCCTTTCAGCGCGCGCACAATGATGCGGTGCTTCAGGAGTTGCTGGAAGACGGAGCTGCCGTTGCCTACCTTGACGAGCACAAAATTGGCAGCACTTGGAACATACTCCAGGCCCATGGCCGCGAATTCCTGCTCGAGGTAGGCGCGTCCTTCGTCGGTGACTCGCTTGGTTTTGACTTGGTGCTCGTCGTCCTCCAAGGCCGCGACGGCGGCAGTTTGCGCGAGGCCGTTCACATTAAATGGTTGTCGCGTCTTTTGCAGGATCGCGATCAACTCCGGATGCGCGAGGCCGTAACCAATCCGGAGACTCGCGAGGCCCTGGATCTTTGAGAAGGTGCGGAGAACGAGGACGTTTCGCCGATCGCGCAGGAACTGCAGTGTGTTCGGCGGATTTTCGATGTACTCGAAGTAGGCTTCGTCGAACGCGACGACGATTCGCTCCGGCAATGCCGCCATGAAGCGATCAATTTCACCTTGTGAGAGAAGGGTGCCGGTCGGGTTGTTTGGATTCGCGATGAAAATGAGGCGCGTCCCCGGCGTGATGGCCGCAATCATTCCGTCGAGATCATGCCGGAGATCAGGACTGGGAACTTCGATCGTGCGTGCACCGAAGACGGCGGCGATCAGTTTGTAAGCAATAAAGGCATGCTGCGAGGTGATGATTTCGTCATCGCGATGGAGGAATGCGTGCGCGAGGAACTCGAGAACTTCGTTCGAGCCACTGCCCAGGATAATGTTCTCACGCGCGAGGCCGAGTTTCGCCGCGAGCGCGCCGCGCAAGTAATAGCCGCCGCCATCGGGATAGTGATGCGCGAATTCCAAGGCGTCGCGCATCGCCGCGAGTGCCTTCGGCGAGGGGCCGAGGGGATTCTCGTTCGACGCGAGCTTAATGATGCTGGACGCGTGAGCGCCGAGCTCGCGCGCTGTCTCTTCGATCGGCTTCCCCGGTTCATAAACTGCGAGGTCGCGCAGCTGTGGATTGGCATGGTTCCAAAGGGAAGGCATCGGGGCGAGCTTACGCCGACAGAGAAGAATTTCGCCACAGATTCACACAGACTTTCAAACGTCATGAGAGAGAAGAGTTTGAGCAGCACACGTTTCCGCAGAAACTGTGTAATCTGAGTATCAGAGGGCGGATATGACAGCCTGCAATTGTCGCTTCGAGCGGCGGCGGACCTGAATCGGCGATGAGCTGACCTTAAACCGAGCACTTCGGCAGAACGCTTTAAAGATGCCTCACACCAAGTCCACAAAGAAACACAAAGGCTGGGAGCGGTTGCGAAGCTCCTCCATTGTGTCCCCTTTCCGAGTTTTGTGTGAGGCTTCTGCTCATCTGCAGATTTCACCCAATTCGCGAATTAGGAGAGATGGGAAGGAAGCGACCAGGTGCCCAGGAAATTTCTGAAAATCTGCGTAATCTGTGGACGACTATGAACAGCCTCCAATTCTTGGCCGAGACGCAGGTCTTCGGGATCGTGATTCATCCGTGGAAAATTGTGGGGTTGAGCGGGGGCGTGGTCTTCGGCCTGCGCTTCATCATTCAATGGATCGCCTCGGAACGGGCGCGGAAGAGCGTGATCCCGTTCGGATTCTGGGAATGCAGCGCGCTCGGAAGCCTGCTCATGCTGAGTTACTTTGCGATCTACCAACGGGATTCCGTCGGCGTTTTGAGCACCGCAATGCCTCTGCCGATTTATCTGCGGAATCTTTATTTCCGGTACACCCACCGTCATCCCAAGCACGCGGGAAACGAGCCGCGGCCGCCGGAATGATCATGCCAAACTCCTGCTCTTACCCTAATCTTGATCTTACTCTGCTTGGGTGAAGGAAAGATTTAGGAGCAGGAGCGAAAGGCAGCAATGATTTCGGCTGAAAAAATCATTTACCTCGACAACAACGCGACCACGCAACTCGATCCCGCGGTCCTCGAGGAAATGCTGCCGTTCCTGACCAGCCGATACGGCAATCCTTCCAGCGGCTACCGATTCGGTTCCCAAGTCCGCAGCTCGATCGACCTCGCGCGCGAGCGAGTCGCGGGATTGCTCGGCTGCGAGCCGGCGGAGATCGTCTTCACCAGTTGCGGGACGGAGTCGAATAACACCGCGCTTCAATCGGCTCTCCAGCTCGATCCGAAACGCCGGCATATCGTCACGACGGCGGTCGAGCACAGCGCGATTCGAGCGCATTGCGAGCAACTCGCCCGACGTGGATGCACGGTCACGTTCGTGCGCGTCGACCGTGACGGAAATTTAGACCTTGAAGAGTTGGAGAACGCCATTACTCCCCAGACCGCGATCGTCTCCGCGATGTGGGCGAACAATGAAACTGGCGTCCTTTTTCTGGTGGAGAAAATCGCGGAGATCGCGCGGCGAAAACGCGTTCTCTTCCACACCGACGCCGTGCAGGCGGTCGGCAAGATTCCGATTCGCCTGCGCGATTCACCGATCAATTTCTGCTCAGTTTCCGCGCACAAGCTGCACGGGCCGAAAGGTGTCGGCGCGCTCTATGTCCATCGGCGCTCCGTTTTTCGCCCGCTCCTCATCGGCGGGAACCAGGAAAACAGCCGTCGCGCCGGTACGGAAAACGTCGCCGGAATTGTCGCTCTCGGGAAAGCGGCAGAACGGGCCGCGGAGATGCTGGGCGAGGCGCAAAGCCGCGTCCGAGCATTGCGCGATCACTTCGAGCAGGAGATTCTCGCTGAAATACCGGACACCTTTGTGAATGGCGGCCGCGAAACGCGTCTTCCAAACACTTCGAGTCTTTCATTCGCGGGCATCGACTCCGGCGCCGCGCTCCTGCTGCTGGATCAGCAAGGCGTTTGTTGTTCTGCCGGCTCTGCTTGTCGCACCGGTTCACTGGACCCTTCTCATGTGCTGCGCGCGATGGACTTGAGTGAGGAGCGGTTGCGCGGCAGCCTACGTTTTTCGTTCGGCCGCTTCAACACCGAGACGGAGGTCGAGAAGGTGATCGCAATTCTGCGCCGGACGATCGAAAAGCTGCGGCGGCTCAGTCCTTCGCCTGAAGCGTTGTCGGTTTAGCTGTAGAAGGGCTGCCGTGAAACGACCGGCCGCGGGCTTCTTGCATCGAATCCGCGCAATCTGTGGACAGAAAAGGCCTTTTCTCGGCGTCGTCTTAAAACGGCGACAAAAGTGTCCCGCTCCGAAAACGCCGCACGCATCCGTGCTTCAGATCACGTTTCTGCATCCTCTTTGGCTGAGCCTCCTGTGGGAGAAAAGAAGAACGCGCGACATCTCCAGCCGCCTCCAATAGACTGCGAGCTGAAGATGAGTTCGCCGCTCAATATTGCCGCGCTCCGGCAGGATTATGTTGCGCGCGGATTGCGTCGCGCCGATCTCGAACCCGATCCAATCAAGCAATTCGCCATCTGGTTTGGCGAAGCCGCCGCCGCGGAGATTCGCGATGTTAATGCGATGAGCCTCGCGACGGCAACGCCCGATGGAGTGCCGGCGGTGCGCATCGTTTTGCTAAAGGGAATCAGCGACCGCGGGTTTGTTTTCTTTACCAACTATCTGAGCGACAAAGGCCGCGAGCTGGAGGCGAATCCACGCGCCGCGCTAGCTCTGTTTTGGGTGCAACTCGAACGTCAAGTCAGGATCAGCGGCACGGTCGAGAAAACCTCGGATGAGGAGTCGGACGAGTATTTCCAGACCCGGCCTCTCGGTAGTCAGCTCGGGGCGTGGGCCTCGAGTCAGAGCCAAGTGGTCGCGAATCGCGCGGCCTTGGAAGCGCAGTTCGCTGAAGTAACGCAGCGGTTCGCCGGCGGAAACATTCCACTGCCAGCGAACTGGGGTGGTTACCGGGTGGCGCCGGAAGTGATCGAATTTTGGCAGGGCCGGACGAATCGCCTGCACGATCGTTTCCGCTATGCGCGCCAAAGCGACAGCAGCTGGCTAATCGAACGCCTCTCGCCGTAATCGGGGGCGTCACGGCGCAGAGCTGTCGTCCTAAGCTGCGCAGACGGCGAGGGATCTCACGAGAACACACGAATTACGCGATCTAAAGAACACGCGGTTTCAAGTGAAATCCGCGATGCAACCAGCACGACTTCGTCCCTTCATCCTAACCTTCTCCCCCAAGGAGAAGGAACTCGCTCTCTCCTTGGGGAGAGGGCTGGGGTGAGGGTTCTTCGCTTTTGCAACCACTTAACCACTTCTGCGAAGGGAGGCTAGTTGGTGAGGTTCCTTGCTCCGAAAGTGTCGTGTCGGGCTTCGGATGACATACCAGGATAATGTTCGGTGATTGTCAGTTTTGTGTTCGGCGCGGGGGCGCGTCGCTCAATGTTCCTACTGACCATTGACCAATACTGCCACATACCAGGGGCGCCCTTTCTTTGCTCGGCACAACGCATTCCATATGGTGAACGCATGGAAGAACGCGCTCAGCGCTCTCGCCTGTGGTCTAACGAGACTGCATCGCGCTACTGGTGGCATCGCTTGCCGGGAATGAATTTCGTTCCGCCGATCTATTCCGATTTGTCGGAGGAAGAATGGGCGATCGTCTCCGACTGGTATGCTGAGACGGACTGCGCGGGCGAAGTGGGCGAAGTGGCGGTGCCGTTGGTTTCGCTCCTGCAAGGCTTCGTCCTGGGCAATCGCGCGGCGCGCATTGTTCAACTCGGTACGCATGCCGGTTATTCCAGCATTCTGCTCGGTTTCATGTTGCGACGGATGAACGCGCCACGCGGCTTGTTCACCCTCGAGATCGACTCGCATTTTTGCGCGATCGCGCGAGACTGGTTGAGGCGCGCAGGTCTTCAGGGATTCGTGGAAGTCGCGGAACGCAATTCACTCGATCCGGCGTCGGTCGCAGCGGCGATCGAGTATCTCGGCGGTGCACCGGAGCTGATCGTAATCGACAGTTCTCACGAATACGGCGCGACACGGCGCGAGCTCGACCTCTGGTATGCCTCGTTGGAACCGGGCGGACTGCTGGTGGTGCACGACGTGAGCCGCTTCGCGCAGAATTTCGACGTCACAGAAGGAGGCGGTGTGCGCCGCGCCTTCGACGAATGGCGCACCGCCAATCCGGCCGCGGAAACATTTCTCCTCAATGGCGAAGCCCGTTCCATGGATCTCCCGCAACCGTTCTACAAGGACGCTTGCGGCCTAGGGTTAATCCACAAGTTGGCAAGCTCGCCCCGCTGATGCACGAACCTATAGGCAGGATGCCGGCCGAGGACGGACTTATGCGCACGCGCTAACCGTCCGCCGCTCGCGTATGCACGACCACTCGTGGCGGTGTCGTTAGGCAGTGCGCTGGTGCAGCGCACTGGTGTCGTGTATCAAGCGTCTGGGGAGCGCACGCGCCACGCGTGCTGACGCCGGCGCCCTCGCCGGCATGAACTTTCTGGCGCCCGGAGGCGAAGGGCGTTTTGGCGAGGGCGCGAGAACCAGCATGCGAGGCGCGTCCGCTCTTCGAACACAGACTGCGCAATATGGATACGGTCATTGACTCGCTCGATTTCCCAGGGTGAGGAGGAACGAGCTTCTGTTCCAGTGCTAAAGCCGCCGGCGGCTCCGAGCTTCCCGCTTGCCGCTTTTGAACGCGGGTGCAATCTTGGCGGCCCGGCAACGGCGCCGAAGTAGCTCAGTTGGTAGAGCAGCTGATTCGTAATCAGCAGGTCACGGGTTCGAGTCCCGTCTTCGGCTCGGCACTG
>JACCTI010000068.1 GCA_013812515.1 Chthoniobacterales bacterium | reverse complement strand
GATCAATTGCAGAATGGTGCGACCGAGCGTGGATTTGCCGCAGCCCGATTCGCCGACGAGCCCGAGCACCTCGCCTTTGCGCAGCGAAAGGGTAACTCCATCGACCGCGCGAACCGTTCCCAGGCGGCGTTTGAAGATGAACCCGCGATCGACCGGGAAATGAGTTTTTACATCCTGAAGCTCGAGAAATGCCGCCAGCATTAGCGATCACGTTACCACAGACTTGAATCGATCCTCTGCGGAGCGCTCGCGTTGAGCTGCTGGTTGATCGCATTCTGTGATGTATCTGTTTGGCGGCGAAGGAAGGTGCGACGAAGCGCGCTGTTCGTTGGAGAATCGCGCGGCCCAACTGTCGGTGTGAGCTCCTCGGGGCACCTGGCCAGCCTTTAGGAGGACTGGCGTAGAGCACGCGGCGTTAAGCAGACCCTTTGAGATCCCAAGTCCGAAGATCGTTCTGGCAGAAACGCCCTTGGCGCGGCTGAGCCGTGCGCCCCCCACTCAACGACGCTTACTTCTTCGCCTCGAACAGCGGAAGGAATTGCCCGTACCCTTCCTGCGCCAACTTTTCCACGGGCACGAAGCGAAGCGAGGCGGAGTTCATGCAATAACGCGTGTGTGTTGGCCCCGGGCCGTCATCGAAAATATGACCCAGGTGCGCGTCGCTTTTCTTCGAGCGCACTTCCGTTCGCTCCATGCCGAAGCCTTTGTCTGTCTTCTCCACGACGTTCTCTTTCGAGATCGGCTTTGTGAAACTGGGCCAGCCGGTGCCGCTATCGAACTTATCCACCGAGCTAAAGAGCGGCTCGCCGCTAATCACATCGACGTAGATGCCGGGCTTGTGATTGTTCCAATATTCGTTCCGGAACGCAGGCTCGGTCCCGTTCTGCTTCGTGACGTAATACTGCTCTTTCGTTAGGCGTTTGCGGAGCTCGGCGTCGGAGGTGCCGGGCACTGCGTTGCCGCCAGCGGCTGCCGCGGCTTCGGTCGGTTTTAATTCGTCCGCTTTCTGTCCCATGGCTCGGCTAAGAAAGAAGAGCGCGGCGGCGATTGCAAGCAGCGTGATAAGCGCTAGTGCCATGGAGTTCCGGGCGGTGACTGAGTCGGGAGTATTCATAAGAGCAGGCATATTATTCCGGTGTGAGGTTCCATCTGCTTAATTATTCGCGGAAAGTTCAACCGCGGATGCCGGCGTGAGGTCGATTTCGCCCAGCTGCACGCGCAAGCAGGCGGAGAAATGCTGCGGCGCTACTTCCTTGAGCAGAATCTCGGAGCTCAGACATTTCTCCAGGGCGTACTCGCACCGCGCCGCGAAGGGACAGCCGGCAATGGATTTCGAAGCATCAGGAGGTGCGCCGGGGATCGTGTAGAGTTCGCGTCCCGTTGCGTTCAGCGCAGGGATCGCGCGTTGCAAAGCCTGGTTGTAAGGATGCTTTGGCTCATAGAAGAGCAGCGCAGTCGGCGCGGCTTCCAGCACCCGACCGGCATACATCACGAGCGCGCGATCGCAAAAGCCGGAGACGATCCCGATGTCGTGCGTGATGAAAATGACGGCCGTCCCCCGTTCCTCCTGCATCTTTCCCAGCAGCTCGAGAATCTGCGCTTGGACCGTAACGTCGAGCGCAGTGGTTGGTTCATCCGCGATCAGCAGCTCGGGTTTTGTGATTAACGCCATCGCGATCATCACGCGCTGACGCATCCCTCCGGAGAACTCGTGCGGATAGGAACGCATCCGATTCTCGGCGTCTTGGATGCCGACTTCGCGAAGCGCGCTCACGCCCAGCGCCCAAGCCTTAGCGCGTGAGACGTCGCGGTGGATGAGCAACGGCTCTATGACTTGATCGCCGATCCGCATGTAGGGATTAAGCGATGTCATCGGATCCTGGAAGATCATGGAAAGGCGGTTGCCGCGGATCGCTTGCAGCTCGCGATCCGAGCAATGCAGGAGATCGACGCGATCGAACATGGCGCGGCCGCTTTCGAAGCGGCCAGGAGGCTGGGGGATCAGGCGTAAAATCGAGTAACAGGCGACTGATTTGCCGGAGCCCGATTCACCGACAATGCCGAGCGTTTCGCCTTTCCCTATCGAGAAGGAGACACCGTCCACCGCGCGCACAGTGCCGGCCCGCGTGTGGAAATAGGTGCGGAGGTCGTCTACGTGGAGGAGCGCCTCGGAGTGCATTGGGGAGCGCATGCGCTTAGCGTGCCGGTTCCGGTATTCTACCGAAACGAACTTTTGTCGGCGACGCCAACGCCGTTCTTTTCGGGTGAGATCTTACCATGTTTTCGAAAGTTCGTGACGACAGAATGTCATCACCAGCACGCTGCAAGCGTGCGCTCCCCAGACGGGAAAGTCTCATTACGCTCAGTCTTTCGAGGCGCGCGGATCGAGCGCGTCACGCAGTCCGTCGCCCAGGAAGTTCAACGAAAACAATGTGAGCGCGAGCGCTAGGCCGGGAAAAATCAGGAGCCATGGGGCTTCCTCCATATTGGCCGCGCCTTCGTTGATTAACACACCCCACGAGCTCATGGGCGGTTGCACGCCGAGCCCCAGAAAACTTAAAAACGCTTCGAGTAACATCACGCTCGGAACGGTGAGCGTGGCATAAACAATGATCGATCCGAGTGCGTTTGGAATCAGGTGCCGGACAATGATCTGCGCTTTGCGCAAGCCGAGCGCTTCCGCAGCTTCAATGAATTCCATCCGTCGCAACGATTTCACCTGGCCGCGAACAATGCGCGCCATCGTGAGCCACTGCACCGCACCGATCGCGGCAAAGAGGAGCACAAACCTCCGGCCGAAGAAGACCATCAGCAGGATGACGAAGACGGTGAAGGGCAGCGCGAAAATGATATCGACGATGCGCATCATCACAGCGTCGACTCTACCGCCAATGAATCCGGCGGTCGTTCCGTAGATGACGCCGATCGTGAGAGCGACAGCCGTGGCGCAGAGGCCGACCGCCATCGAGATCTGGCCGCCATAGAGGACGCGCACAAGAAGGTCGCGGCCGAGTGTGTCGGTGCCGAACCAGTGCTGCGCCCGCGGGCCGATAGCTCCAAGTTGCAGGTCCTGAGTGGCGTAAGACTGCGAAAGAATGAGCGGGCCGAGAAACGAGGCGAGCGCAAGCAGCAACAGCAGCAGACCGCCTCCGACCGCGAGCCTGTTTTTCGCGAGACGATGCCATGCATCCCACCAGAGCGAAGTGCCTCGCTCGAGAGGCTCCGTTGGAATTTCGACCGCGAGGCTCATGATCGCAGGAGAAGCACCGAGCCTTTCCGTAACGGAGCACGGCCGTCGCGGCTGTGTGGCGAGCGGGCGTCTCGCCTGCTCGGTTGCTCAGCGACAGCTTCGGTGAGGGCGATCATCACGCGAGACGCGTGGAGGCCGCACAGCCGGGACGGCCGTGCTCCGTGAAATCGCTGACCGGACATGCTCATGCAAATTTCTGCTTCGGATCCATCCAGACGAGGACGACGTCGACGACGAGGTTGAAGAGCACGATGAGCGCGGCGTAGAACAGCACCGCGCCCAGAACCATCGTGTAGTCGCGGTTAAACGCGGCGTTAACAAAGTAACGCCCGAGTCCCGGAATCTGAAAGATGCTTTCCACCACGAAGGAGCCGGTCACTAGCCCAGCTACGGCCGGACCCAGATAACTCACGACCGGCACGAGCCCGCCACGGAGCGCATGTTTCAGGATAACGCGCAGAGACGACGCGCCTTTCGCGCGGGCGGTGCGGATGAAATCCTGCGAAAGAATTTCGAGCATTCCACCGCGCGTGAGCCGCGCAAGGTAAGCAGCATAGAGTAATCCAAGAGTGATCGATGGCAGGATGCGGTCGATCCAGTCGTCCCAGCCGGCCACGCGCACCCACTGAAGTTTAAGTGCGAAGAAAAGAACGAGCAGCGGCCCGATGACGAAATTGGGCACGGAGATCCCGGCCATCGCGAACGAACTCGGAATGTAATCGCTCGGGCTGTTTGGCCGGAGCGAAGCGATGATGCCGGCCGGCAATCCCAACGCCAGCGCGAGGAGCAAAGACCAAAACGCGAGCTCCGCGGAGATGGGGAATGACTCCGCAATCAGTTCGTTCACGGTGCGGCTCGAATACTTCGATGACGGGCCGAGATCACCGCGCGCGAGATTTCTGAGGTAATCGCCAAGTTGCAGCCAGAGACTGCGAGGCGTCCCGTCGGCGTTCACCATGTGATAGTAGCGCTCGAGGTTTTTGCGGATCTCCGGTGAAACACTTTTTTCCGCGTCGAAGGGCCCGCCCGGCGCCAGGCGGATCATGAAGAACGTGAGCGTCGCGATGATGAGCAGAACCGGAATCATCTGGAGCAGGCGACCGACAATGAAGCGAAGCATCGGTGTTCAGTGTGCCGCGCGCGTGGGGGATTTGCTACCGTGTTCCGAAAGGCGTGCATAAATTCGTCATCCTGAGCTGCGATGCCAGCGAAGGACCGCACTGACACCACTGCTGGATCACGCCTGCGTCGGTTGAAACACTATAGGCTCCGGTTGTGAGGTCCCTCGTCGTCTCCGCGACTCGGGATGACACACGCGAGCGCGCGCGCGCGCATCACAACATTTTCGCGATGAACTCGCGGCCGTCGAACGCCTCGAGGTCTTCAAGTTTTTCACCCGTGCCCACAAAGCGCGTCGGCAATCCAAGCTCGTTCTGAATCGCAATCACGACTCCGCCTTTTCCGCTGCCATCGAGCTTCGTCACGATGAGGCCCGTCAAGCCGACGGCCTGGTGAAATTCGCGCGCTTGCGATAACGCATTGCTGCCGGTGGTGGCATCGACAACCAGGAGCGTCTCATGCGGCGCTTTCGTGTCGTGCTTGGCGATGCTGCGTTTCACCTTGTCGAGCTCCGCCATGAGATTGCTCTTGGTGTGGAGACGCCCGGCGGTGTCACAAAGCAGAAACTCGATGTCCTGCCGATCCGCCGCCTGGTAGGCATCGTAACAAAGCGCAGCCGGGTCGGAATGGTACTGGCCGCGGATCATCTCCACACCGATGCGATCCGCCCAAACGCCGAGTTGCTCGATGGCGGCGGCCCGAAATGTGTCCGCCGCGGCCAAGAGAACGCTATGCCGCCGGGTCTTTAAGTAGTACGCGAGCTTCGCGGTGGACGTCGTCTTCCCGGTGCCATTCACACCTACCACAAGGATTACTTTCGGGCCCGCAGGTAGTGGTCGAATCAGCGGTGGCGCCATCGGGAGCACGCGCGCGATTTCGTCCCGTGCCACTTCAGCAACGTCGTTGGCGGTGATCGTAGAGGTCTGCGCGCGTTCTTGCAGAGCGGAGACAATGCGCAACGTCATCGGCACGCCGAGATCGGCGCGAATCAGCGCTTCCTCCAATTCGTCCCAATCGACCGGCTTGCCCGTGAATTTCTGCACGAGCGATTTAAAGAAGTTCATCGCCATGAGATTCGGGAATGTAGTCCATCCCGCACAGAATTCCCCATTGCCTGCGCGCGGTTCGGGCCTGGTAAATAGCGCTCGCATCCCCTTCACTCCTAAGGATTTGTCCTAGCCAACCAGCAGGCGCGCTCCCGATTGTAGAGCGTTTCGCGGTAGTTGAGCCTTGCGCATGCCCGGCCGCCAACAGTTGCCACTCGACGAACGATTGGCGGCGTTGCGCAAGGGCGATTCGCACCACACCTGGCGATCACTGGATGACCGACGCTTGTGTATTCTGTGCGATCGCGACTTAACCGGGCGGCAAATCGAAGTCTCAATCACCGGGCGAGGCCAGGTCCGTTTGCATTGTCCCACTGACGGCTGCCCGGGCACACCTGATGAGTGGGTCACCCCGGCGAACGCGCTTGTCTCGCGCAAAGCGTGGCGCGATTGAGAGCGGATCCTCCAAAGCGACAAAGCAACTCGCGCGAAGAGCGCATCTCACATCCAAGCCGCCTATCAATCATGATCGCACCCGCCCTCGATTCCGGGAGTCTTAGCTTTGGGCCCTCGGACGAGTCCCTCATGCAAAGCATTGTCGATCGCAAAGATCGCGCAATCGCAGCGCTCTACGATCGTCACGCCAAGACGTTGAAGAAGATTATCTATCAGGTTCTGCAGGATGATGCGGAAGCCGACGATGTTCTCCAGGAAAGCATCCTCCAAATTTGGAAGGAAGCCGGCAGCTATTCCGCCGCGCTCGGCAAACCACTTGGCTGGCTTGTGACCATTGCCCGTCGGCGCGCGATTGATCGGGTGCGCCGTCGCTCTGCTTACGCGCGTGCCAAGGACCGGTTCGAACTTTATGTAGAAACCGAGCCGCGCTCCTGGTTGCGCAGTTGCACGGACGAAGACACGTCGGCAGCGGATATCCGGCACTTCCTCGAGACGGAGATCGAGCGTCTGCCCGAATATCAGGCCGAGGCGGTGAAGCTTTCCTTTTTCAGTGGTCTGAGCCATCGGGAAATCGCCGCCAAAACCGGCACTCCACTCGGCACTGTGAAGACGCGCCTCGAGCTGGGGCTGCGGAAGTTGTCGACCAGCGTTCGCGCGCAGCGCAGCAAAATTTGACGCTTGTTAGGCGCGCTGAGTAGATCCGCGTGGCTACGGATCCGGATAGACGCCCGCGGCGGGCGGGGCTTCGGTTGCGCGGCCGAAACCACGATTGAACGCCTGGAGCGCATTCGTGGGTGACGAACCGAAGCCGACCTTGCCATCGGCGAGGGAAGGCCCCAGCAGTGCAATCCAATTTTCTCCGTGTCGCCCGATTCGCGGGCGCAATCGGCCCGCGGGCGAGAGGGGATGCGCCCTTAGATATTCCTCGACCTCTTTACGCTGCGTAGCGGGAAGAGATTCGATGGGCACCGGCCCGAGATTGCGATGGAGAAAAGGCATGCCTGAAGGGGACTGAGTGAACGCGAGAATCGCCACAATTGGCAATCGGGCCAGCGGCGCGCTGCCGCATACGCAAATTCCTTACCTCTGGAGCTCTTTCCTCGCACTGCCTCACGTCCGCGTCTCGATTAATCGCCGATACTTAATAGTTCATGATAAGACCGGCGAAATCCGAAGACTCTAAACATGGTCGTTGAGTGTTCGTCCGGGTCAGCCTGCTCTCGCAGAATGTCGATCCTCCTGGTGGAGGACCACGAAAGCACCGCGCAGGCAATTGCACGCTACTTATGTCTTCGTGGTTACAAGGTGCACGTTGCGGCGGACGTAACCAGCGCGCGCAGGCTCGCGGAGAGTGTGAGGTTTGATCTGCTCCTGAGCGATATCGGCCTTCCCGATGGAACCGGCTGGGAACTCCTGCGCGAGCTTCGCATGTTGCGAACAGTCAAAGCCATTGCGATGAGCGGTTACGATACAGATGCCGATCGCGCGCGCAGCAAAGAAGCCGGATTTCTCCAGCACCTGGCGAAGCCTCTCACGCCGGACGAGTTGGATCGTGCTTTCGAGCACGTCATCAACGTCTAAGGCCGAGCGCGTTTCAGCCTAGCGCTGCTGATCCACCCACTGCACGGCGAAGCGCGCGACGGCCCGCGCGTTCGAGAGATTAAGCTTCTCTTTGATGTGTGCACGGTGCGCTTCCACGGTTTTCGCGCTGAGGTGCAGCTCCTGCGCGATATCCTTCACCTCGCGTCCTCTCCCGATAAGTTGCAGCACCTCCAACTCGCGATCGGTCAGCCGGTCAACGGGTGACACAGCGTCTGCGCCGCCGTGCAAATGCGCGAAGATCATGCGTTTCGACATCTCCTGGCTAATGAAAATCTCGCCGCGCAGAACCGTTCGGACCGCGAGAATGAAGTTGTCGAGCGCCTCGCGTTTCATGACGTATCCGCGAGCACCGGCACGGAGTGCGCGTTCCGCGAAGATCGTCTCGTCGTGCATCGAGAGAACGAGCACGGGCAGGGCCGGCTTCTCGGCTTTGATTGACTTGGTCAGCTCGATGCCGTTAGCGCTCCCTTCCAATCCAATGTCGACCACGGCAAGATCGAAGCGCTGCCGCCGGATAGCGCCGAGTGCCTCGTTGCTTGTGTTCGCTTCCGCACGAACTTCGAGATCCGGCTCATCGGTCAGCAACTGCACCACGCCCTTTCGAAAGAGCGGGTGATCGTCGACCACCAGCACTCGGCGTTTCGCGGGAGCGTCCTCCAGCTCTACGGCCTTAGCGGGACTCGGCATTCGACCTTGGTTCCTTTGCCGCGTTTCGATTCGACCGTCAAAGTGCCGCTGGACACGCTGGCACGGTACTTCATCATCTGCGTGCCTAGTCCTTTGCTCCGCCGCGATCGCGGCGGCCGCGTTCCGTCATCGCAAACAGACATGACGATCTCGTCCCGTTCGCGTTCGACGCAGATCACGATCTCGTTCGCGTGCGCGTGTCGCAACGCATTGTTTACTGCTTCCTGCGCGATGCGATAAAGATTCACTGCGGTGCTCGCATCCTGGATACGCAGCGAGCGCGGGCAATCACACCGGCAGGTGACTGATTCGTTCGTCCGCGCCGCAAGTTCGCGCAGCGCCGCGACCAGTCCACTCGGTCCGAGCTCGAGCGGATGTAACCCACGCGCCAGATCGCGTGTCGCGCCGGCATTTGCGTTCACCATCTCCGCCGCTTCCGTCAGGGCTGCGGCCGCGGGGCTGTTTTCCGTCGCGAGTGACTTCGATTGCGACTTCAAGAGAAAAGCAGTTGCAGTCAACTCCTGGCAAATGCTGTCGTGCAAATCCTGGCTGATCCGGGCCCGTTCGTGCTCCGTAGCTTGCAGCACCTCGCGCTCGAGATTTTGCCGCTGCGTCATCTCCGCTTCCAGGGATTCGTTCATCGCTTGCAGCTCTTGCGTGCGCTGATGCACGCGCCGCTCCAGCTGCTCGTTCGCTTCTCGCAGTTGGTCTTCGGACTTACGCAGCTCCGTCGCATCCCGCGCAATTTTCGCGAAACCGCGGATGTCTCCGTTGGCGTGATCGAGACGCCGCATCACCCCATCAACCCAGACGCGCGAGCCGTCTTTCCTTAGATGCCAGCGGCGGTCCGTCGCGCAGCCCTCGGCTTTGGCAGTCGCCACTTCCTTTTCCTCTTCCTCATTCGCGCGATCTTCCGGTGTGAAGATCAACTCGCCGTTCCGGCCGATCGCCTCCTCCGCCTTCCAGCCGAAGACCCGTTCCGCACCGGCGTTCCAGTAGGTGATTGTGTTATCGACGTCGAGCAGGAACATGGCGTACTCACGCGCGCCTTCGACCAGCAAACGGAATCGCTCCTCCGTCATGCGCAATTTCTCCGTTCTTTTTTTGTCATCGGTGACGTCCTGGGCCACCCCGGCCACGCGATAGATCTCACCCTGATCGTTCCAAATCGGAAACCCTGTATCGCGGATCCAGCGAGTCTGGCCGTCACTGGGCCGGATGATTCGGTATTCGACTACAGCAGTTTCACCCACCAGCACCTTCGGCATCGCTTCCTTCGCCATCTCCTGATCCTTGGGATGCACCAACTCAAGCCAGTGATCGCTGTCCTGCATTACCTTTGCGCGCGGCTCCCCCCACATCTTTTCGTAGACGGGGTTCACGTATTCGAAGCGCTGCGTTCTAGCGTCGACGATCCAAAAAACGTCGGCGGAATTTTCGGCAAACTGGCGGAATCGCTCTTCGCTCACGCGCAACTGTTCCTCCGCGCGCTTGCGGTCGCCGATTGCCTGCACGATGGCGAGAGTGTAGAGCGACTCGCCCAAGCTTCCGCGCACGAACGTTGCCGTCATTGTTCCCCAAAGAATGCTTCCGTCCGGTCGCAGGTAACGCTTTTCCAGTGTGTACTCCGGAATTTCGCCGGCGCTCAAACGTCGCGTCAACTCCCGCTCGCGTGGCAAATCCTCCGGATGGGTCACATCCCCGACTGACATCTGCCGGAGATCGTGCTCATCGACTTCGATGAACTCACAGAATCCCTTGTTAGCCGCGACGATTCGGCCTCCGTCTCCGATCTGCACGATGCCGACGCTCGCCTGTTCGAACATGGCGCGGAACCGCGCTTCGCTCTCCCGCAGCGCCTGCTCAGTCTGCTTGCGTTCGGTGATATCACGCGTCACTCCCGCGACCGATTCCACATCGCCGTTCTCGCTTAAAAGCGGGAAGAAGATGTATTCATATTCGCGCGTGCCGCTCGCGCTGGTGTAGGGGGTTTCGTCCTTCAAGACCCGGCGCGTGGCGATCACCTGCTGGACTTGGCGATCAAGCTTGCCGGCGAGCTCCGGCGGATAGTCCAGCTCAGCAAAGCTCTTCCCCATCGCGTCCTCCTTGGGGATTTGCCATAAATCAAGCAGCGATTGGCTGGCATAGGTAAACCGGCCCTCGGAGTTTATCTCATAGACGAAATCCGGCACCGCGGTCATGATGGTGTTGAATCTGTGCAGCTGACCCTCCAG
>JACCTI010000055.1 GCA_013812515.1 Chthoniobacterales bacterium | reverse complement strand
TACGCGCCAACTGCGCGTTCATCTTCGCCAGCTCTGCGGGACGCATCGCGCCGTAACGATCGCGCAGTTGTTGTGCGTTGAGGAATTCGCCGGCGGGCGCGACGGTTAGTTGAAACCGTTTCGGCTGCTCGATTTTGTGGAGCTTCTGTAAAATTCGGTAGCTGTCGGGCCGCTCTGGTTGGCCGAAAATGTAGAAGCTCCCGAGCCAAGCCGCCAACGTCAGCCCGATCAGAAGCAGGATCGCGATGGTCCAGCCGAAGAGATTCGCTTTCGCCGGGGGTCGCCCGTATGGGTCGTCGTAGCGGAAGAGTGTCCGGTCCATCTAAGCTGCCTCGCGGGACGGAGGCATGATCCCCTTCAAGCCGGCCGTGCGGGTTCGAAAGACGTGCCGCAACCGCACGTGCGCGCGGCGTTCGGGTTCACGATAGCAAAGCCGGCGCCGGTCAGGCCATCGTGATAATCAAGCGTGGCCCCACGGAGCAGTTGTGCGCTCTCGTCATCGACCAGAAACTCGACGCCGTCGCGCGCCACGACCGCGTCGCCTTCCTTGCGCGCGTCGAGCGACATCTCGTATTGCAGTCCCGAGCAACCACCTTTCGCGATGCCGACGCGAAGGCCTTTGCCTTCCGGATTCGGATGCGAATCAAGCAACGCGCGGAGTTGCTGCACAGCGCTGTCGGTGACCGTAATCATGCCCGTTTGAGACTATCGCGCCGCGGTGGCAAGTCAACGGAGTGGTGGCTCTGATCTCGTAATCGAACCGTGTTTGTAATCGAATCCGCGGTGTTGATTACGAGCATGAGGACGAAGGCAACCACAGTCTCGCGTATTCCATTGGCACGTCTAAGATCATAAGAGAATGAGCCGTATCCACCTCCTGCCCGATATCCTGGCGAGTCAGGTCGCGGCGGGAGAGGTGGTGGAGCGTCCGGCCTCTGTTGTGAAGGAGTTGGTCGAGAACAGCATCGATGCGGGGGCTAGAACGGTGGAGACGATCATTCGGCGCGGAGGGATCTCGCTCGTCCGCGTCGTGGATGACGGTTGCGGGATGGACCGCGATGATGCGTTGCTCTGCCTGGAACGCCATGCCACGAGCAAAATCCGCTCCGCCGCGGACCTGGCGGCGATTGCCACGCTCGGTTTTCGGGGAGAAGCATTGCCCAGTATCGCGAGCGTCTCGCGTTTTCGCCTAACGACCCGGGAACCTGGTGCGATCGCGGGCAGCGAAATCATCGTCGCGGGCGGGAAGATTGATGCGGTGCGCGATGGCGGTGAAGCACCAGGAACGCAGATCGAAGTCCGGTCGCTCTTCTACAACCTGCCGGCACGTCGGAAATTTCTCCGCTCAGAAAACACGGAGAGCCGCAACGTGGAGCACCAGCTTTATCTGCAGGCCAGCGCGCACCCTGAAGTTGCGTTTGTTTTCGTGCGCGAGGAACGAGTGGTCTTCCAACTACCGGCGACGCGATCGCTCAAAGAGCGCGTGCGCGACCTGCATGGCGCGGAACTGGTCGATCGGCTGCTCGCATTGGAGCCGGCCGCCCGCTCAGGCATTGAGATCTCCGGGTTGATCGGAGCAGCCGGTCTTAGCCGGCAAACGCGCACCCAGCAGCTTGTCTTTGTGAACGGCCGCGCGATCGAGAGCCCGGTGCTGAACGCGGCGCTCCGCGAGGGTTATCACACCACGCTGATGAAGGGGCAATTCCCGGTCACGTTTCTGTTTCTCACGCTCGATCCGGCTGCGGTGGACGTGAACGTGCATCCGTCCAAACGCGAGGTCCGGTTCCGTGATCCGGCCGCGGTGCGTGAGGCGGTCGTTGCCGCAATTCGGAAAACATTGGAAGGAAAACGAGCCGATTGGCAGGAGCAGTTTCGCGCGCCTAACGAGACAACGTTGGAACCTGCCGAACGGATCGAGCATTTACCGGAAATGGCAGACCCTGGAGGGACGAGCGCCGTCTCGTCCCCGTTTGAAAGGACCTCCTTCGAAGTAGCGGGACGGGACAGCGCCCGTCCTTCCACGAAATTGGCGCGTCCGGCGATGGATCCGGTCGAGCAGCGGGACGTTCAGATCGCGCAAGACGGCGTCGTCCCGCCGAAACGCGATCGTCATTTCCAAATTATCGGCGTGCTGAACAAACTTTACGTGCTGATGGAGAATGCGAACGGTCTCGTGCTCGTCGACCAGCATGCGGCCCATGAACGCATTCTTTTCGAAGAGCTGCGCCGCCGAATGGAGGAAAAGGGCGTGCCGTCGCAGCGGCTGCTCCTGCCGCAAACATTCGATCTGCCGCCGCGCGACGCCGAGTGGGTGGAGCGCAACCTTCGCACCTTGCAGAAGATGGGGATTGGGATCGAGCCGTTCGGAGCGCAGACATTCCGGATCGACAGTCTGCCCACGTTTCTGGAGACGTCCGATGCGGGCGCGTTCCTGCGCGAAGTGATTGACGGTTTGCGGACTGTGAGCAACAGCAGCTCAGCCCTGCGGCTCGGCGAAGACATGATCGCGAAGACGGTTTGCCGTCATGCGGTGAAGGCGAACGATCCGCTGCGCTATGCGGAAGTGGAGAAATTGATCCGCGATCTGCTCGAATGCGAGCTGCCGTATTGCTGCCCGCATGGCCGCCCGACGATGATCCAGATTTCGCACCTGGAACTCGAGAAAAAGTTCGGGCGGAAAACGTAGCAGTAGCTCCGTCGCTATAGCGATAGCTGCAACCGGCTCGTCTGTAGCCCCCTCCCCGCTGTGTCGAGGCGCTTATACAGTTTGACTTGGAAATCAGCCGCGGCGCAATCTCCATTCGGGGAGCGCACGCGCCCTCGCCTGCGGGTTGCGGTGCCTCGCCGTAGCGAACTTCTCTGGAGCCTGCATGCTTCTACGAGCATCCCCCTTTCCGCGGGGAACCGCGCTCGGAAAGTTCGCGCTGGCGAGGCGCCAGCGCCAGCACGCGAGGGCGCGTGCGCTCCCCGAACTCGGCGAACCGCGTGAATGCGGTGCTCAATTCACCTGTTATGTTCCACTAACGCGCGCCATCCCGCACCCGGCTTACGGTTTCCAGTGCCGGGCAAGCAACGCCTTGATTGCGGGCGTCTGTAAACGAAAATCCTCATCCTCGTGATGCGGCACCTCGGCAAACCATTTCCAAAAAAACATCCCGGCGAGGAACGTGTGCTTGTTCGTTAGGCCAAGCGCGGCGTCGACGCAGCGCTCCTGGATTTCGCTCGCGTGCTCACCTCCACTGGCAAAGCTCCACGGCTCCGCCGCGGCCCGCGCATTCTCGTTATAGCCGATCTCGACGAAAAGGAACTGCTTGCCGCCATTGCGCCGTGAGAAGCGCTCGAGCGCGGTGCACTGCTTCTCCCAGCCGGCGGCGAGATCGGCCTCACTAGGCTCTGTCGCCTTGCTGATCGGGAAATAGGCGAGAACACCGACGTAATCCAGCGCGTCCCAGAACTTCACGCTTTCGTATTCATTCCAATTTGCGCCGTAGGTCACCTTTCCGAAATAAACCGCGCGCACCGCGGCGATGATCTTCAGCCAGCGCTCGCTGAAATTCTGCGCGTGCGTGAACTCCAAGCCGACGCAGAAGATCGCCGCCTCATGCGCCTGCGCCACGCGCGCCATCTCGACGATCCACCTTTCGTAATCGTTGAAGAAATTGTCCCACTCCTCGGCGCGATTGAAGTTGATCTCGCCGCGCCAACTGAACTTCGAGCCCCAATACGCAATGTGCGGGATGACCATGGCGGACATCCCGCGCTCGCGCGCCCAGTCGAGCGGCTGCGCGATGTGCCAGTGGTT
>JACCTI010000022.1 GCA_013812515.1 Chthoniobacterales bacterium | reverse complement strand
GTCGCGGAAATCTCGCTCAGCATGCGGCACGACATTATCATCACAGTCCTCGGCTCGATCGTGCTGGTCGGCGCGGTGTTCTGGTTTGGCTTCAATCGCTGGCTGCCGCTTCTTGGGATGGGCTTCTCGCTCCTGCTCTGCTGCCTCGTCGCGCTCGCCGCCGGCCTGCTCATTTTCGGCGAGCTGAACATGGTGACCGTTGGTTTTTGCGCGATTTTGATCGGCCTCGGCGTCGATTTCGCGATCCTCGTCTTCGGCCGTTACCAGCAAGCGCGCGATGACGGCGAGGACCACACGGAGGCGGTCGGTCTCGCGGTGAAAAATCTGGGACGCGCCGTTTTCTTCGGCGCGCTAACCACCGCCGTCGGTTTTCTGGCCTTGCTCCTGAGTGGCTCCGCCGGCTTTACCCAGCTCGGCGTTCTAATCGCGATCGGCATTTTCCTCGCCGGGCTCTTCATGCTTTCCGTCTTTTTTGTTTTCCTGCCTAACGAGAGCCAACCGCAGCGGCATGATTGGATTTTTTCCTTTGTGAAAAAATACGTGAAGTGGACCGTCCGCCGACCCGCCATCATGCTCGCGATCGCGGTGCCGGTCCTGCTCCTCCTCACTGCGATCGCCATTTCCCCGCGGCCGCGCCTCATCTTCGACGCGAGCACGGAATCGATGGAGCCAAAGTCAAGCGCGGCAAGTTACGCGCTCCACACGATCATGGAGAAGATGCCGAGCCGCTGGGAACCAGCCATCGGGATTGTGCGGACGAACGACGCACAGCAGTTGCACGACGGTTGGCAGAAGATCGCGGCCCACTGGAGCGAGCTGCAGGAAGCCGGTAAGATCAAGAGTTTCTCGACGCCAGCGGCGCTCGCGCTCTCGCCGGAACGTCTAACGACCAATCGCGCGAAGCTCGCGACGCTCAATTTTCCTGCCACGCGACAAGCGCTTGAGACGGCAGTCGCGCAGGAAGGCTTCAGTGCCGAGACATTCGAGCCGGCCTTCAAGGTTCTCGACGACCTCGCGCGCGCGGCGGAGAGCGGAGCGGCTATCCCTGATTGGCGCTCGCTTCTGCCGAAAAAGTCCAGTTGGTGGTTCCTGGTCGATCGCTACTTCGCGCACGATCCGCTGCTCACGACCGGGTTCGTGACCACGAACGAGCCGATCACGACCCAGGAGCAGAAGGAGATGCTCGCGCGTGAACTTCCCGTTCCCGGTGTGCCGATCACTCTTTCGGGGTGGAGCTTCACGCTCACTGATCTCGTTCCCTGGTCGCATCATCAGTTGCTCGTCGTTAGCGCGCTCATGGCGATCTTCGACGCCACTTTGCTGGCGCTTCTTTATCGGGACTGGCGTCTCTGGCTCATTCAAATCGCAACCCTCGCGATGGCCGTGGCAGCAATGATCGCGTCGATGAAGCTGCTCCACATCCCTTTGAATCTGCTCAATGTGCTCGCTTTTCGGCTCGTGCTCGCGATCGGCGTGGATTACGGGATTTACGTCCTGCTCGTCTGGCAAAAAGCGCGCGATCTGGAACACGACGTCGCGGGCGTCGTGAAACCGGTAATCCTCGCCGGTCTCACCGCGATCGCCGGTTTCGGCTCGTTAGGTCTGGCGAATAATCCGACGCTCGCGGGGCTCGGGATTGCGTGCGCCCTCGGCATCTTCTGGAGCCTGGCCGCGACCATCTTCTTCACTCTGCCGGCGACGGCGGCGGCTGAACCGAAGGTCTGGCGCGAAGAAACAGATGAGGTTTCCGTCAAAACCGCCAGCCATGTTTAAGAATTTGCCTTTCGTCCTCGTCCTTCGTCGTCGTTCTCGCTCGGTAATCCGCGACAGCCGGGATCGGGATCGAGGACGAGGAGGAGATGGAGGCCGACGAATGCCGGCACGAATTTACGACTCGCTCGTATTTCCCTCCATGGGGCTGTTGATGGGTCTGGCCTTTCTGACGCCCATCCACTCCGCCTCCGCCGAGGCGCTTGCGCCTAACGACCTGAAAGCGCTCCTCAGCCGCATCCGCGAAAAACGCGCCGGTGCTCCGCAGGTGCAGGCCGACTTCCAGGAAGAGAAGACGATCCGCATGATGAACAAGCCGGTTGTGAGCGCCGGGAAAGTCTGGTTTCAGACGCCGAACAAATTCCGCCGTGAGGTAAGAGGCAACTCGCCCAGCGTGACGGTGAGCGACGGGCAGCAGCTCTGGATTCACTACCCGAAGTTCTCCTCCGCGGAGCATTACACGTTAGGCAAACGCTCACCGCTGGACGCCGGCATTGCCGCGATCACCGCCAGTTTGAACCTCGAAGGCGTGGAGAACACCTACAACATCACGGGCTCACGCGAGGGCTCCGGCTACGTGCTGCAACTCGCTCCGCGCACGCCCTCGCTCAAACGCCTCCTCCAGCGGTTCACGATTCGCTTCAACGAAGCGCTTCAGGTCGAACGCACCGAAATGCTGCAACCTAATGGCGATCGCATCGTGACAAACTACACCAACGAATCGCGCGCGCCGATTGATCCCGGAACGTTCACCTTCACGCCGCCAGCCGGAACAAACGTGACCAGCCCCCTGGGACGCTAGCATTGTAGCGGCGAGGGCGCCGTCGCTACGATCAGGCAATCAGTCAGGCAAAAGCGGCGCTTGTTTCGTCACGTTCCGCCGCTAGCCTGCACGCTCAGCGATGCAGCTTTCTCGGTGCAAATACGTCACTCGTTTCGCTCTCATCGTGCTATTGCTCTCTGGCGTCGCTGCGTTGGCGCAAGTCTCTACGGAGCCAAAGCAAGGCTTGCGCGAAAACAATCCCCGCACTCATGCCCTGACCAACGCCCGCCTTGTCCCTGCTCCGGGTAAGCTGATCGGAAAAGGGACGGTCCTGATCCGCAATGGCCTCATTGTTGAAGCCGGTCCGGCCGTGAAGGTCCCAGCGGACGCGCGC
>JACCTI010000003.1 GCA_013812515.1 Chthoniobacterales bacterium | reverse complement strand
TCGTCGAGTCGAAGGCGGGCGGCTTTTGCAGCCAGGCCTGCACGCGTTTGCCGTCAAAGCTCTCATACCAGACTTCCTCCGGCTCAGTCAGCGTGAGTTGATTGAAGAGCTCGCGGTTGACCTCCGTGAGTTGCCGCGGTTGCGCGGTGCGGTCGAGCACAAACAAATCGCCGATCCGCGTCGGCGTGGAAACGAGATAGACGATCTTCGCGCCGTCCGCAGTCGCGCGAAAACGCGCCACCGCCTGATCGCCCGTCGTGACCTCCGTCAGCGCGCCGGTGGTCGCATTGAACCGCCCCAAATTGGTCCGGCCTTGCTTCGAAAAAATCTCAAGAATGCTTTTCCCGTCGGCGCTCCAGATCGGCACATTTCCGCCACCCGCGCGCGGCGAGCTGTTGTCACCGAAAACTCCCGCGGCCACATCCCAATCGAAACCGCCTGTGAGATTGCGCGGCTGCGCGTTTGGTGTGAGCTCAATGGTCCAAAGATCGGGCTGCGTGTAGGAATTCACCGGCTCATTTACCGAGGCAATGAAGGCGAGCTGTTTCCCATCGGGACTGAGCGCGAGATCATTCACATCCATGTCGAGCGTGGTGATCAGAAGCGGCTCGCCGCCGCCGGCTGTGACTGAATAAAGCTCGGTCTTCGGCAATTCGTAGTACGGCTCGTCCACATGCAGGCTCACAAAGTAGAGCTGTGCGCCATCTTTCGACCAGATCGGCTCCCCTTCGTCAAAGCGACCACTCGTTAGTTGCTTCGGTTGCAGTTTCTCGTCCGCGGTGTGGGGCGCCTGAATTGTCCAGATGTGCGACGGTCGTTTTGGATCGAGGTAGCCTTCGTTGTTCGAGCGATAAACGGCGCGCGTCACCACGTGAACATCGCTCTCGCGCTCTCCCTCCGCTTCGGCTTTGCTAACGGGCGACGCAGCGGGTTGCGGGCTTTCCCTTGGGGCAGAATCTGCGCTCTCCGCCGCTTTCTTCAGCTCCTCTTCTTTGCGCTTCTTTTTTTCCTGCCTGGCCAGATCTTCAGGATTGCTGCTGGTCGTGAACGCAATGGTCTTCCCATCCGGCGACCAGACAATGCTCCCTGCCCCCTTCGGCAAAGAGGTGAACTGAAACGCATCGCCACCGCTCATCGGTAGCATGCAAAGCTGCCCCGGCTCGGGCTTGCCGTCCTTCTCGGTCGCGCGGACAAAGGCGAGGTACTTCCCATCGGGCGACCAGCGCGGGCCCGCATCCCGTGTTCCACTTGTTAGGCGATGAGGCTCCTCCCCGCCTGCCGTCGAGACCATCCAGAGCGAAGTATCATAGCCGTCTTTCTTCTCGTTCACCGAGACGCGCACGAACGCCACACGCGATCCATCCGGCGAGAGCTGGGGATCACCAATCCAGACGAACTGGAATAAATCCTTCTCGGTGATGTTCCGCTTCTCGGCCGCAGAAATCTCCCACGGCAGAATCGCGCCCGAGCAGAGGAGCGCCAGAGTGATGTGCCAGGACACGGCCGGAGAAAAACGCATCAGAAAAAGTGGCACCAAGCCGAAGTTCCGCAATTGCGCCGAAAATCTCGCTATCTAGGTTCGCATCATGCCGATCGCCTCATCCTTGCCTCCCACTTTCGTGCCGCCCGGCGCGGGGCCGATCCTGCATGCTTTTGGAGAAACAGTGATCATGCACCTGGACAGCGCCGCGACCGGTGGGGCGCTGAATCTCTGGACGGAAATCACGCCACCGGGCGGAGGTCCGCCTGCGCATTATCACGAACGCGAGGACGAATGTTTCGTCGTGCAGGAAGGCCGCGTCGCCTTCCTCAGCGGAGGCGAATGGCACGAGGTCGGGCCGGGCGCGATCGTCTTCATGCCGCGAAAACACATTCACGCTTTCAAGAACGTCCGTGAAACGCCGAGCCGCATGCTGCTTTCCACCACGCCAGGAGGATTCGACAAGTTTTTCGCACGTTGTGACGAGGAGTTCAAAACTGCAGCCGCTCCCGATATGGAGCGAATCCTTCGCATCAGCGCCGAGCATGGCATTCATTTCGTGAACACATGATGAAAGCTCGCCCCCTTTTCATTGCACTCCTCGCTGCCTCGGCTCAACTCGTCGCTGCGCAATCGACCTTCTTTCTGGTCCGGCATGCGGAGAAAGCTGAGGCCGCGTCTGGCAGCCAGGACGCAAAAGATCCAGCACTTTCGGAAGCGGGCCGCGCCCGGGCCGAATCTTTGGCCACGCTCCTGAAAGACGCGGGCATTTCGGCGATCTTCGCCACCGAATTCAAGCGCACGCAGCAAACCGCCGAGCCACTGGCGCATGCCGGCAGCCTCGCGGTTGAAGTCATTCCAGCGAAAGAAACCGCGGGCCTGGTCTCGAAGTTGAAAGAGACGCAAGGCAACGCACTCGTGGTTGGTCACTCCAATACGATTCCCGACATCCTTAAAGCACTCGGCGCCACGGTCGTCTATTCCATCGATGAAGGGGATTACGATGATCTCTTCGTGTTCGTCCCAGGCGCGACGCCGCAGCTGATCCGCCTGCACGTTCCGGCTCCCGCCAATCTGCAGAAGGCCGGCCTCGCGGCTCCGCACGATTGACATTTACCGCTGCCTATCGTTAGGCTGAGAACCTGCTCATCTTCATTCCCCTATGAGACCCATCTGGAAAGGCAGCATCAGCTTCGGGCTGGTCTACATCCCTGTCGCCGTTTACCCCGCCACGCGCGAAGAAAAGCTCAGCTTCCGTCAACTGCGCGCAACCGATCTGAGCCCGATCAAATACAAAAAGGTGGCGGAGGCCGATCAGAAGGAAGTTTCCGCGGATCAGATTGTGAAAGGCTACGAGTACGAGCGCGGCAACTTTGTCATCATGAAGGAGGAAGACTTCGCGAAGGTGAAGATCGAGTCCACGCACTCGATCGACATCACCGATTTCGTGGACCTCGAGCAGGTCGACCCGAAGTTCTTCTACAAGCCGTACTTCCTGGAGGCGCAAAAAGGCGGCGAGAAGGCTTACGCTCTTCTCCACAAGGCACTCGCCGGCACAGGGAAGATCGGGATCGCGAAGGTCGTGATCAGTAATCGCGAACACCTCGCTTCCGTAAAACCGGACGGGCTGTTCCTCATCCTCGAGTTGATGCACTTCGCCTCTGAGATCCTCAGCCCGGAAGCTCTCAAGAGCGGACCTGAGGGCGCGATCTCCGAAAGAGAATTGAAAATGGCGCAAACGCTCATCGAGAGCATGTCCGCGGCTTGGGAGCCGGAGAAGTATAGCGATGAATACCGCAGCGCGGTCCTCGAGCTGATCGAGCAAAAGGCGCAGAATCGCGAGATTGCAGATCGTCCCGCGGCGCCCGTGCGACAGACTAACGTGGTGGACCTTGTGAAGGTGCTCCAGGAAAGCCTGAGCCGGAATCAATCTCTCAAGCCGAAGCGGAACGGAGATGGTTCCTCTCGCGCCAACAGCGCCCGTTCTACTTCCACCCTCGTGAAACAGAAGCGCCGCGCCGCGGCTTAGGGGTTCCGCGATTTCCCTCTGGGGAGCGCACACTTCCAGCGTGCTGGTCTCGGCGTTCCGCCGAAACGAACTTTTGCCGCGCCACCTCTATTGGGCTGTATCGGTTGAGTGTGAGTAATGGTCTGGGTAGCGCACGCGAATCGCGCGCGGCGGCATTTGCCTTCGAGAATCGCTCACGCATCAATGAAAGTCGAAACGGTGGGAAGAACCCATGGCACAAGCCAGTGGACGAAGAATCACTCCCAAGAAGCCCATGAACCATCCACCACGAAATCAATGGTCTTAACCGCTCGGACCCGCAGCGCCATGCATGTCTAGCCGGTTGCGACTTCCACGTACTCAGCAGTCGACAGTGGCTTTGGGACTGCGACGCCGTCCTGCCGCAGCTCCTCCAGGTGAAAGCCGATCGCGTCGCGGATAAGCGCAAGCGTCTCTTCCCGGGTCTCTGCCGCGGCGACGCAACCAGGCAAATCTGGGACGTATGCTCCGTAACTTGTCGGACCGCGCTCAAGCACAATGGCGTATCGCATTGGAGGTCACTGCTTCAGGCCTGCCTGTCTCAGAATACTGTTCAGAGTGCCACGCGGATGTCAACGTTCGGGTGGCCGGCGATGGTTACAATGCCGGGGCGCTGCGGATGTTTGAAGTGGCGGTGGCTGCCCCGCGTCCGCGCCAAGTACCAGCCGGTCGCCTCTACCAGCTTGATCGCGTCACGGACCTTCACTGCAACGGCTGGGTATCACGGGGGATCGCCATGGTCAATGCCGTGAGGGCCTAACGAACTTTAGGAATGAAGATTCTTGACCAGCGGAGCCGACTCGAAAAGAGCGACCTAGGAGCACATCCGTGCGTGCCATCAACTAAGGCCCGGCCATCAGCAGCTCCTTCATGCGCACCGCGAACTTCGGACCGATGCCGCTCTCTTCGTGTTTGAAATAGACGAAAGCGTCCGACCAGATGGTTCCTCTCGCCTTGATCGATTCTGCCCAACGCGCAATATCCGCATCAGCGTAATCTTCGCGACGTAAACGCAGGTAACCGTAGTCCGCCGTTGCCACATCCGGCGTGGCGAGCTTCTCGCTATCGGCGATGCAGAGCGCCAATTTTTTTCGACGCAGCAAATCGTAGACTTCATCGTCGAGCCAGGAAGTGTCGCGAAACTCGAAGGCGGCACGCATGCCGGGCGGCATGTCTTCCAAAAATGCAGCGAGCAATGCCGCATCTTTCTTCAGGCTCGGAGGCAACTGAAACAAGACGCAGCCGAGCTTCTTCTCGAGATCGCAGATGACCTGCTGAAAGTAGCGCAGCGTGTCCCCGCAATTCCGCAGTTTCGCAAAGTGTGTCACCTTCTGCGGCGCCTTCAGGCTGAACTTGAAACGGTCCGGCGTTGCCTTCCACCAGTTCTCGATCGTCTTCGCGCTCGGGATGCGATGAAAGCTGTAGTTGATCTCCGTCGTCGCGAAACGCTCCGCGTAATATGGTAGCATCTTGGCGGTCGAGAGGTCGACCGGATAGAACGTCCCCTTCCATTCCGCGTATTGAAAACCAGAGGTGCCGATCCACAGCTCCATCGGATTCATCCTCGCACAACGTCCGCAAAGGAACAGATTGGCCGGATGCATTCTGCTATCTTCTGTCTCCTTTTCATTGCGTTGTCGCTCGCTTCCGTGCAGCCCGGCGCAGCTGCCGAAACTGAATCACCCGAGCTGCGCTATTTTCGCGAACTGGTCGAAACTCGCAACTACTCGTTAGGCCAGCCAGTTTCCCCCAAGCTGACGCCCGACGGCAAAGCGGTCATTTTCCTCCGCGGCGGTGCGCGGGATCCGGTGCTGCGCTTGTATAAGTTCACCATCAGCGACCAGAAACTTCAGGAGATCCTCACTCCCGAGGCACTGCTCCAAGGCGGAACGGAAAACCTGAGCGCGGAAGAAAAGAGCCGGCGGGAAAGAGCCCGGCAGAGTCTGCGAGGATTTACCAGCTTCGAGCTATCGAAGGATGGCGAGAAGCTGCTCCTCGTTCTCTCGGGCAACGTCTATGTCATCACGCGGCCGCAGGGGGAAGTAACACAGTTGCCGGGCACTGGGTGGATCGATCCGCACTTCTCGCCCGATGGCGGCGCCGTGGCAGCTGTTCGCGAACGCGAGCTGCATGTCGTCGAGCTCGCCACGCTAGATGATTTGGCAGTGACGAGCGGCGCGAGTGACACGCTCGAGCACGGTCTCGCGGAGTTCGTCGCGCAGGAAGAAATGGATCGGCACGAAGGTTTCTGGTGGTCGCCGGATTCGCAGTCGATTGCGTATCAGGAGAACGACAACTCAGGCGTCGAAACGCGTTACATCGCCGACCCGTTGCATCCCGAGGTGCCGCCGGCGAAGAATCTCTACCCGCGGGCCGGAAGCAAAAACACCGCGGTGCGGCTTGGAATTGTGTCGCGCGCAGGCGGCGAGACACGTTGGGTCGAGTGGGACCGCGAGAAGTATCCTTATCTCACGCGCGTCGTTTGGGAGGAAGCCGCTGCACCGCTTTGCATCGTCGTGCAGAACCGCGCGCAACAGGAAGAGCTCCTGCTGGCGGTCGATGGCCAAACCGGCGCGACGCGTGAGCTGCTCCGCGAGACTGATGCGGCGTGGATCAATCTCGATCCGAAGCCAATGCCCGTCTGGCTCAGGGATGGCCGCTCGTTCCTCTGGAGTACTGAACGCGCGGGAGCGTGGCAGTTGGAACTGCATTCTGCCGACGGCGGCGAGACGCGTGCGATCACTCTAATCGACTCTGGTTTCGAGCAGCTGATCGCGGTCGACGAAGCGAATCGATCGGTCGTCGTCGCTGGCGGCACCGATCCGCGCGAGCGGCATCTCTTTCGCTACAGCCTCGACACGCCGGGCGAGCCAGAGCGCCTAACGAAAGATGCTGGTCGTCACGATGCTGTCTTCGGCGATGGCCAGGAGCATTTCCTCCA
>JACCTI010000134.1 GCA_013812515.1 Chthoniobacterales bacterium | reverse complement strand
TTGATCGGCTCAATCTCAAAGCCGCCGACGTGAAGCACAACGAGAGCGGGATCGAAGTGAACGATTACCTGCAAACTTCGCAGCGCCACATTTATGCGGCCGGTGATGTCGCGAATCGTCTAAAATTTACTCACACGGCAGATTTCACCGCTCGCGCTGTCGTTCGCAATGTCCTGATGCCGCTACCGTTTCTTCGGCAGAAAGTTAGCTGCGCCATCGTGCCTTGGTGCACCTACACGGACCCGGAAGTCGCGCACGTTGGCCTTGGCGAATCTGAGGCGAGAAAAGACGACACGGCCTACGATCTGTTCGTTGTGCCGCTGACGGAGCTCGACCGCGCGGTCGTCGAAAGCGAGGAAGCGGGATTCGCAAAGATTTTGACGCGCAAAGGCTCCGATCAAATCCTCGGCGCCACGATTCTTGGGCCGCATGCCGGCGATCTTCTGCATGAATTTGTGCTGGCGATGAATGCGAAGATTGGCTTAGGCAAAATCGCGGCGGCGATCCATGCGTATCCCACCTTCGCGGAGCTTGCGCGCAAAGTGGGCGACAAATACAACAAGACGCGCCTGACCCCACGCGCGAAGAAGCTCTTTGCCTGGCTCTATCGCCGCGCAAGACGCGGCTGAGCACCGCGATCGCAGCATCCACTCACGAATCCACGACCGTAAAACCACTGGAAGCTAACCTGAGAACCACGCCATGAGCTACATCAAACAAATGTTCGAGACGCATCCGGTGAATCCTTCATCGGATCACGCCACCGTGATCGAGTGCATCACTGCCTGCTACTCCTGCACCGAGGCGTGCAACGCCTGCGCTGACGCGTGTCTTGGTGAAAAAGATGTGGCGCAGATGGTCGACTGCATCCGCGATTGCACCGATTGCGGCGACATCTGCTTCGCGACCGCGCGGATCATGTCGCGCTTCACGCGCACCGACTTCAAACTCGCCGGCGCGCAGCTCCGTGCCTGTATTCAAGCCTGCGAAAGCTGCGGCGCGATGTGCGAGAAGCACGGCGCGAAGATGGAGCACTGCCGCGTGTGCGCAGAAGCCTGCCGGCGTTGCGCAAAGGCCTGCGAGGCCTTGCTCGCACAGTGACCTTCGCGAAGCGCACGGGGTAGAATCGACGCCAGGGCGGCGACAGAGTTTCTAGGAATATTCGAGGCGCTTCGTTCTCTAATTCCCAACGTGCACTCTCCTGACGCACACGGGAGAAGTCCGAGCGCGCAGCGAACGCAATGACACAATGAATTGGATCAAGAAGTACTGGAAGTGGCTCGCACTCGTCGCGGCCCTGATTGCGTTATCAGGAGCGGTGGCATTCTTGCCGATTAAAGACTGGGTGAAAGCGTTCAGCGACTGGGTGCGCACGCTCGGCCCGCTGGGTGTGGTTGTTTTCATCGGGGCGTATGCGCTGGCTACGGTCCTATTTCTACCCGGATGGATTTTCACGGTGGCAGCCGGTCTGGTCTACGGAGTTGCCGGTGGGACCGCCGTGGCGTTAACCGGTGCCATCATCGGTTCCACACTCGCCTTCCTTTGCGGTCGCTATCTCGTCCGCAAGCGCGTGGAAGCGGCCACGAAAGGCAATAAGAAGTTCGCTGCAATCGACAAAGCGGTTGGCGAACAGGGCTGGAAGATCGTCGGCCTGCTTCGGCTCAGCCCAATCGTCCCCTTTAACTTGAGTAACTACTTCTACGGTGTGACCGCAGTCGGCTTCGTGCCCTATGTGCTTGCATCGGCAGTAGGCATGCTGCCGGGGACGTTGCTCTACGCGTACCTCGGCGGTGCTGGCAAAGCCGGACTCGGAGGCGAAGGTGGGCAGTCGCCTCTGAAATGGGTATTCCTCGGCATCGGTTTAGTAGCCACTGTTGTGGTGACGATCATCGTCAGCCGCACCGCAAAGAAAGCGCTTGAGAAAGCCGGCGCGGCTAAAGGCAAGTGAAGAGAATGTTGGAGCGAATAAGCATGAGCAGCCTTCACGCAGAATCGGCCATACGAAAGCGGTACGCGCCCGGAGCGCACCGGAAGCGAAACTTTGTTGTTCGGTCGATTACAATCCCGAATACCTCAAGGTGATGCCGCCGGAAGTGATTGAACGCGATTATGGCTGCGGCGATCCGAGCAAGTATCTGCGCGCAGGTGAAACTGTGCTCGACCTTGGCAGCGGCACTGGAAAGATCTGTTTCATCGCTGCGCAGGTAGTCGGGCCGACCGGGCGCGTGATTGGCGTCGACATGACGGACGAGATGCTGAAAGTCGCGCGCACCAATGCGCCGGTCGTAGCCGAACGAATCGGCTACGCGAATGTGGAATTCCGCAAAGGTCGTATCCAAGACCTGGCGCTCGACCTCGTAAAGTTGGACGAGGAACTGCAGGTGCGACCGATCACGAATGCAGCGTTATTTGTTCAAGCGGACGGCGTCGCACAGAAGTTGCGCTTGAAGCACCCGCTCGTCGGCGACGAGTCGGTGGACGTGGTCGTGTCGAATTGCGTGCTCAATCTCGTCGAGCCGAAATCCAAGCGGCAGTTGTTCGGGGAAATCTTTCGTGTGCTGCGCAAAGGCGGCCGCGCAGTGATTTCAGACATCGTAAGCGATGAAGAAGTGCCGGAAGACCTGCAGAACGATCCTGAACTGTGGAGCGGCTGCATCTCCGGCGCACTGACGGAAGAGGGATTCCTCCGAAGCTTCAACGACGCTGGGTTCTACGGAATTCAGATTCTCAAACGCGACGAGAAGCCGTGGCAGACGGTGGAAGGAATCGAGTTTCGATCGGTCACCGTCGAGGCGTTCAAAGGGAAACAGGGTCCCTGCTTCGAACGCAATCAGGCGGTGATCTATCGCGGCCCTTTTAAGGCGATCGCCGCGACCTACGCAGGCGAGGGGAATATCACCCAGGGCGGGATAAATATGGGCAGTGTGAGCAAGGTCTCGCATCGCGCTTTGACCGAGGCGTTCGATGAGCCGCTGACGCGCGCGCAGGTCATGGCGATTGTTTCGCCTTTTATCCGCAGGGCCACTTCAACTCCCGCCTGAGATGGTCGCGCACAAGCAGACCTGAAAAAAAT
>JACCTI010000098.1 GCA_013812515.1 Chthoniobacterales bacterium | reverse complement strand
GCGGCGTTACGGCCACTTCGAAGAAAGGTTCGCACCAGCACCGGCGACCGCCCGCCGCTAACCAATGTTCCGCTGGATCATTCGCCTGGTGGCGCTCAGCGTTGGGACCAAGCTCCTGAACCGCTATCTCGGCGCGCGGACCTCCCGCGGAAGACGCCCGCCGCGGTAGGCTTAGGCTTCACTCGTTGGGCGCGGAGCCGCGGCTACTCGCCCGGTCGCCAGCCGTGCGATTCCCAGAACGCCCGGAGTTCGGCGGCGCTGCCGCGAAACATGTTCCGCTCCGCGTTGCGAATGTTCGCGATGTTCTTCGGAAAGGAAGCACGCGGAAGATCGCAAACGCCGTCCCCGGTGTATTGCCACATCGTCCAGTGACTCCATGGAAGGACGCTCCGCGGCTTGGAATGATAGTTCGCGACCCAAAGCCAGCATCGCCTGAGCACGCGCCGCTGCGCTTCCGTCACCTTCCGGCTGTTCAGGACCTGACGGAGCCGATTCTCTCCGCCGTAAAGTCCGGGATATCCCCCGGTGCGCTCGCGGATGCGTTCGACGAACGCGACCGCCTGCTCCACGCGCATGGTCCCGCCGGGATAATGGCGGTTCGGTTCGAAATCGAGGACGAGCAGAACTTCGTTCGGACGGCTGTCCGGGTCCGCGCGGCGCCACGACGAAGAGACCACGCCTAACAAGTGATCCGCCTGCCGCACCGGATTTGAGTTGTTCGCGAAATGATAGGCGCCCCACAACAGTCCTGCGCGAGCGGCCGCCTGCTGGCGGCCAGCGTATTTTGCGTCCTGCACAAAGGCCGGGTAACTCGCCTCATGGATGACGCCAACAATCCCCTGCGCACGCATTGTTTCGAAATCCGGCCGCATCGCATCGTAGTGCGACAGGTTGACGACGGTGTTGCTCCCGAAGGCGCAAGCCTCTAGGGCAAGCAGAAGGAAGGGAACGCGAGCGGCGGAGAAGCGGAAGAGGTGCGGCATAGGTGATCGGCGCCACCTAGTAGCACATCTACATGCCAAGCGCCGTGCGAAGATGCGGGACGAGACGCTTTGTGAATTCAACCGAATCTCCCGCCGATAAGTGCGACCACTCGGGACAGGTGAAGCTCGCCAGCTCGGGGAAATCTTCGAAGTAAATTCCCGGCACGCCGGTCTCTCGAAGCAAGCGGTCCCAGATTCCCGTCCGAGGTGTCGATGTGTCTTCGAAGGCTTTCAATTCACCGCTGACCGGAAAGCGAACAAAGACAATCTGGCCGCCGCGACGGCGCAGCTTTACTACGGCCGCGTTCGTGTCGCGAAAACGCGCTTCGATCGCCTGCCGGGTACGCTCCGCAACCACCTCCCTCGGAAGGTAATTTGGTGGTGGCGGGGCGTGAAGAGCCGCGCCCATCCCATCTTCACTCGCGTCTGCAATCTTCCGGGATGGGCGCAACTCGCCGTCATCCGCGCGCGACGTTCACGGTCGACGGTTTGGAAATAAGGAGGCGTGCGCGGCGGAACGAGCGCGCCGGGACGATTCGGGATGGGCAATTCTTTGAGGAGAGCCTCCGTCGTCAGGTCTCGCTCTTTGAGAAATGCCACATGCTCCTCCAGCGGCACCGCCAAGAGGTGACTGGCGCGCTGCGCCAAAGTCTGCGTGTGAAAACGCTTCACGGCTTTTCGGGCGTTTTCGACGAGTGGACCGCCCGGCGCAAAAAACATTCGCGGCACAATGCTGCAGACGATCGTGCCATGGAAAGCTTCGTCATTCGCGAGATCTTCCAGCACCGGAAACGCGCAACTCCCGGGTTGCGCCAGTTGCACCGGCCGGGACCCGAGGCCGCGCTCCAGTTCGTCAAGGTCAGAATCAAACCAGGCGCGCGAATCGCCGATGATGACGACAGAGCCCGGCTTGAGCCGTCGGCGTGCCTGTGCCCAGAGGTCTTCCGTGTCGTTCAGCGTTGGCCCATATCCGACCGTGCGGCAGCGGACCTCCCATGCGATCGCGCAGAGCAGAGTGACGATCACGACCAGGACCGCGATGCCGCGCCAGGGCTGCGCCGGGATCGGCCGCTCAAAATTGGAAGTAGATGAATGCATTGCTGTTGCCCTGCGTGAGGATGATCGCTCCCGCCATGAAGACCCACGCGGCCGTCACGACCCAGCGCGGAAGGCGGGCGACGGCGGCTTCCATAGAAGTTTCGCGCAGCGACCACTGGGCAATGAACATGCCCAGCGTCACGATCCCGATCTGAAGTATTTCCCGCGTCGACAAAATCGCGTCCGCCGTTGCATGGGCGCCGAACATCCCATGCAACAGCCGGCTGGCGGTGGCGAAATCCGAGGCGCGAAAGAAGACCCACGCAATGCAAACAAGCGCATAGGTTCCGAGGCCAATGAGAATCTTCACGTAGAATCCTTCGGCCCAGGTGACTTCTGTCGTGAAGACTTTCAGGAGCCGCTCTATCGCGAGATACGAGCCGTGCAGCAAACCCCAGACAACAAACGTCCAGGCCGCGCCATGCCAGAGACCGCCGATGAACATGACGACGATCAAGTTGGTCATGGCGCGCGCGGCTCCGAGCCGGTTTCCGCCTAACGGAATGTAAAGGTAGTCTCGCAGGAAGGTGGAAAGCGAAATGTGCCAGCGTCGCCAGAAATCGGAAAAACCAACCGCGGCATAGGGGAAGCGGAAATTATCCTTCAAATGAAAACCAAGGCACAAGGCGGCGCCGATCGCGCAAATCGAGTATCCGGCAAAGTCGAAGAAAATTTGACCGGCGAAAGCAATCACTCCTAACCACGAATCCAGCGCAACGAGCGGGCCGCCATAACTGAAGACACTGTCCGCCGAGCCCGCGAGCATCGTGTCGGCGAGCACCACTTTCTCGAAGAGTCCGAGCGTCATCAGCAGCAGCCCCCACAGGAAACGGCCCGTCTGTGGTTTCGGTGGCGCTTCCAGTTGCGGAAGGAAATCGCCGGCGCGCACGATTGGCCCCGCGACCAACTGCGGGAAAAACGAGACGGCGAGAGCGAAATCGCGCAGCGAACGCGTCGGCTGCATCACGCCGCGATAGATGTCGAGCGTGTAGGAGAGCGAGTGAAAGGTGTAGAAGGAGATGCCGATGGGCAGAAAGACATCGAGATGCGGCGGCTGATAAGTGATCCCGCCGCGAGCCAGCGCCCATTGGAAATTCTCCAGCAGGAAGTTCCCATACTTAAAGAACCCGAGCATGCTCAGGTTGACGGCCACGCTGATGACGAGCCAGACGTTGCGGGGCCCGGGTCGCTGCTCTTTGGCAATGCGGCGCCCGAGGTAAAAATCCAACGCGGTGGTGGAAAAGAGGAGCGCCGCGAAAGGCGGATTCCACGCGCCGTAAAAAATGTAGCTCGCGATCAGGAGCAGATTTTTCCGTCCTCGCCACGAATCCATCATCCAATACGCGCTCACCACGACCGCGAAAAAGACGACGAAGGTGAGCGAGTTGAAGAGCATCGGCCGCTCTTCCGTAACGCAACGTGCTCTGCCGCATCAAGAGCTAAAAATGCAGCGCGGGCCGGGTATCGCTGGCGATCAACATCCAACGCTCAACGTCTAACGTTCCCTTTGAACTCAGAAAGGAATCCGCTTCTGTGCTCGAAATTCGGGAAATCTACGGACATCGATCCGCTTATTAAGCTGATGTCGTTAGTGTCGAACACATCGGAAGAAGGACCGTTAATGACAAGCGTTCCGATGCATGATGAATCAGGAAAGCAGAAAAGCAGGAACAGCGGAGACAAGTTTTTGTGTCACGCCGCTGCGCGCAGGCCGAGAACGCGACGAACGCCGGGCGCTGCCGCACGGGGATCTCCCGCACCGTGCGCACCTGGAGTGCGCGCCGGCCTAACGAGTCAACGAAGTGGTCGGTCGCCGCGAGAGGTCGCAGAACCTTCACCCTCACCCAACCCCTTTCCGACGGGGAGAGATGGTTCCTTCTCCCCACGGGAGAAGGCTAGGATGAGGGCGGATTTTGCCTTCACATCACGAATTCTACTTTCGGAAACCCTCCCGCACAGCAGAACAGGCGCGGGCGAATCAACGTCAGTCTCTCCGTTTTATGGCTTCGGCTTCGGGGAAGAAGCTGGCGTGGCTGCTTTGGCCGGGCTGGCAGCTTTCGCCGGCGTCGCCGTTGCCGTCGCGCTCTTCGGCGCGGAACTGGACGGGCGCGGCGCTTTTCTCAACGCCTCCACGATATTGGCGGTGAAGTCCACCTCTTCGCGCGAGTAGAGAACCGGCGAAAACCCGTTCGTGCTCTGGCCTGTCTTATCGAAGACGTAGTCGTAATTTTCCGCCTTCACCTTCTCCATCACGATATCTGTGATCTCCTTCAGGATTTCCTGGCGGACCTTCATCACATCCTGTTGAAATTGCTGTTCGCGCGATTGGCGGAACTGATCGATTCCCTGCTCCATCGTGCGGAGGCTCACGATCTTATCCTCGCGCTCCTTCGCCTTCTGCGACTTCGCTTCCGCGCTCAGGGCAGGCGCGTCGAGTTGCAGCTTGATCCTGTTGATGTCTTCGAGCGCTTTCTTGTAAGCCTCGGCCTTGTCTTCGTATTCCTTTTTGGCCGCGTCCCGGGTCTCATTAAATCTCACCTCCGCCTCTTTCGTCTTCGGGTGTTCCTTGAAGAGGCGATCCATGTCGAGGGTGCCAATCTTCATACCCTGCGCGAAGGCGGCGCCTGGCAGTGCGAGGATGAGGGCGAATGCGGAAAGAAGAAATCTTTTCATGGCGATTGGTGAGGGAGCAAGCGCGGAGCTTATGAGAAACCTCGGCCTCTCACAACCCCCAAACTTACGATCATCGCTGCCGTCTCCAGCGTCACTCTCTTTAGGGCCTGCGTCTCCGGTGGTGCCTCGCCTGGCCGCTGGGGCCGATCAACGCGGAGATGTCACGCTCAAGAGAAGATATGCACTGCCTCAAATCGCTCTCCAGCCGCGATTCACTGCGCGTCTCACTTGACCTGCAATCCATCGTGTTCATCCGTCTCCATCTGTGATCGATCGAACCGAACAGAAAACACCGACCCGCGCTGAGCTTCCGGAATCTGACAAGTGGGACCTGACTCATCTCTTCGCTGAGACCGACAAGTGGGCGGAAGATTTTGTCTGGATTCAGAGCACGTATCCGAAGCTGGCGGAGTGGAAAGGGCGCGTCGGCGAATCTGCCCAGACGCTGGCGCTCGGTTTGGAATTCGACAAATCCCTCGATCGAAAAATCGAGCGCGTCTATCACTTCGCCTCTCTCCAACTCGCGGAAGACAGCGCGAATCCGGAATACCTGAGCCGGATGGGGCAGCTCCAGAATTTGCTCACCCAGATCAGCGAAACGGCCGCATTTCTGGCGCCTGAAATCCAGGCGATCAGCGATGAAAACTTCGCGCAATTCCTGGAAGATCCCGTCTTGGCGGAATGGAAAACACAGTTGCGGAAAATCCGCCGGAATAAACCGCACGTGCTGTCCGAGCCCGAGGAACGGCTGCTCGCGCTGGGTAGCGCCGCGCTCGAGGGCTACGACGATACTTTCTCCCAACTGACGGACGTCGACATGAAGTTCGGCACGATCATCGATGGAGACGGCAAAGAACGTCCTCTCACGCAAAGCTCGTTCAGTTCGTTTCTGATCAAGCGCGACCACGCATTACGGAAACGCGCCTTCCATCAGTTCTACGAGGAGTTCGCGGATCATCAATTCACCCTCGCCACATCGCTCTCCTATTCGATCAAAGCCGATGTCTTCCGCGCGCGCGCCCGCCGTCATTCCTCCGCACTGGAGGCTTCACTCTTCCGCGACGACGTGCCGCTCGCCGTCCATGACGGGCTGATCTCCTCCGTGCGCGCACATCTCGCGCCGCTCCACCGTTACTATGAACTGCGACGCCGGGTTCTGGAGCTGAACGAACTGCATCACTACGACACCTACGTTCCGCTCGTGCCGGAAATCGAAACGCGCGTCACCTTTGACGAAGCCATCGAGCGCGTCCTCGATTCACTCCAATCGCTCGGGCCGGAATACGTCACGACTTTAGCCGGAGGTCTGCGTGGCCGTTGGTGCGATCGCTACGAGACGAAAGGGAAGCGCAGCGGCGCCTTCTCATCCGGCAGCTACGGCGCGCCACCTTTCATCCTGATGAATTACAAGAGCGATGTTTTCTCCGATATCTACACGCTCGCGCACGAAGCCGGCCATTCGATGCACACCTGGTTCGCGCAGAAGACGCAAAGCTTTCAGGACTATAACTACCCGATCTTTCTCGCGGAGGTCGCATCGACGTTCAACGAGGAGTTGCTCACGCACCATCTTCTCGAACAAACCGATGATCCCAAGATGCGCGCCTACATCATCAACCGGCAGATCGATGACATTCGCGGAACGCTCTTTCGGCAAACGATGTTCGCGGAGTTCGAGAAGATCATTCACGCGATCGAAGAACACGGCGATGCCTTGACCCTGGACGTTTTCAAAGCGGAATACCGGGCGCTGCTCCAGGCTTATTTTGGCGGGGGCGTGGTGCTCGATCCGCAACTCGACCTGGAGTGTTTGCGCATCCCGCATTTCTACAACGCCTTTTATGTGTACAAATATGCGACCGGGATCTCGGCGGCGGTCGCGCTCTCGGAGCGAGTTCTCGCCGGTCAATCCGGAGCGGTGGATGCTTACCTCAGATTTCTTCGCTCCGGCGGCTCGAAGTTCCCTCTCGAAACGCTGCAGGCCGCAGGCGTGGACATGACATCGTCCGCTCCAGTCGAAAGCACGCTGCGCCTCTTTGAGCGCCGTGTCGTGGAGTTGGAAAGTCTGCTTGATTCTGCCGAACGAGGTTCCCGGTTGTAGGCGGGGGCGCTAAACCCGGCCTGGAGGGCGCCCCCCTTGTGGCAACCGAGGCCCCGCTGCTACGCTGGACGAGATGTTGCTAGATCGCACGCAACTGCGCGAACGTCTTGCGCCGCTCTTCGAAGAAAACTTCAGCCGCTTCGGCGAATTGGGCGCTGCTGTTTCCGTCTGGCAACGCGGTGAGCCGGTCCTGGAACTACACGGCGGTTTCCGCGATGCACATCGCAAGACGCCCTGGAGCGCAGACACACTTGTGCTCTTCTGGTCCGCTTCGAAAGGCCTCGGTAGCGCCTGTTTGCTGCACGTCTTGCAGGAGCGAAACATCGACCTGGCCCGCCGCGTGGCAGAGTTCTGGCCCGAGTTCGCGCACGGCGGCAAAGATAAAATCACGCTCGCGCAGCTCCTCTCGCATCAAGCTGGGCTGAGTGCGTTCGAGGCGCGGGTGGATGTGCTCGATTACCCGGCGGTGATCCGCGCGCTCGAGCAGCAGGTTCCGCTTTGGCCCCCCGGAACAGCGCATGGTTATCACGCCCGCACGTTCGGTTTTCTCCTGGATGAATTAGTACGGCGCATAGCGGGGACGACACTGAGTGACTACTGGCGGCGCCAGTTTGCAGAACCACTCGGGCTCGATCTCTGGATTGGCTTGCCGGAAGCGGAGCATTATCGCGCCGCGACCATTTACGCCGCGAGAATCGGCCAGAGTCCTTCGCCGGCCGAGTTCTATCGGGATCTCGCGACTCCGGGAACGCTCGTCCGCAAGACCTTCACCTCGCCGGCCGGACTGCACGCGGTCAGCGCGATGAATACCGCCGCCGCGCGCTCGATGCCGTTGGTTTCTTTTGGCGGAATCGGCAGCGCTTCTTCACTCGCGAAGTTCTACGCTGTGCTCGCCAACGGCGGGGAGCTGGCCGGCCGCCGCTACTTCACTGGGGGGACGATCGAGAAAATGACTTCGCCGCTCACCACGGGAATCGATCGCGTCTTTCGGATCGCGACGGCATTCTCCGCGGGCTTCATGAAAGATCCTCCCGAGTCTTCGAGTCGAATCTTCGGCCCCTCACCGCTCGCGTTCGGCCATCCCGGGGCTGGCGGAAGTCACGCGTTTGCCGACCCGGCGAACGGCATTTCCTTAGCCTACGTCATGAACCAGATGGAGCAGTCGGTCCTGCCTAACGAGAAATCGTTGCGCTTGGTCGATGCGCTTTATGCCCTTCCGTGAGCAAGAGCGCGAGTGGCGAACGGAGTCGCCAACCCTCGAGGAGTTGGCGACTCCTGAACGTCCGGCCTTAATACCCGCCGGTAGAACGCGTCGTCGTGGTGCTGACTGCGGCGGGCCGTGTCATGGCCTGCTCACTGTGCACCGTCGTCGTCGAGGTACTAGCCGGGGTCGGATCAACCACCGCCGTGCAGGAGGTGAGAGCGAGCAACGGCAGAGCGGCAAGGAATGGCAATAATTTCTTCATAGTTTGTTAATCTATCACGATTCGGCGCGCACGTCCCCGGGGGCTGTTTGACTTCTGTCGTTAGCCAGGGCTACGCATCAGCGGTCGTTACTCTCTAGCGCCGGGCTCGTCCGCATAGAGCCCGCTGCGCAGGAGATCGCCGATCTCGCCGCGATTCTGCATGAGCGCTTTCATGCTCCAATGGATGTGGCCGGGCGAATTCGTCCCGCGTCGCGTGATCGCAATCTGATCCAGAATTTCGCGTGCCGGCCGGGCCGCTCCGATCCGCTCCGTCGCGAGGCCCGGCCAAACCGGTTTGCCACGACTCTGCGCGCGCCACCATTCCAGCAGAACGGGAAAACTCTGCTTCGCCGGCCGGATACTCCAGTAAAGCTGGGGTGCCAGGTAATCGCACCAACCTTCCGCCAGCCATTTGCGTGAATCGGCGAAGAGCTGCCCGTAAGCATCGAGCTGCGCCTCGATCGTGGCGGGCACGCCCGGTCGCCAGATCCCGAATGGACTGATCCCGACTTGCACCGCAGGTTTGATCGCCTTAACGCGGCGATACATTCTGCGCACGAAATCATTGATGTTCTCACGGCGCCAGTCCGCCCGGCTCAAGCCGCTTTTCGCGCCGAAGCGATCCCAGCTCGCGTCATCTGGAAACGACTCGCCCTTCACCGGGTAAGGATAGAAATAGTCGTCAATGTGCACGCCATCGACTTCATACCGCTGGACGATATCCGCAATGATTCCGAGCACATAGTCGCGCGCCTCCGGTTCGCCGGGATCGACCCAGAGCTGGGCTCCGAAGCGCCGAACCCACTCCGGATGTTGCTTCGCGACATGGTTCGCCGCCAGGCTCGTTTTCGCATTGCTCGCCGCGCGAAAGGGATTGATCCAGGCATGCAGTTCGAGGCCGCGCGCGTGAGCTTCCGCGATTGCAAACTCGAGAGGATCGTAGCCCGGCGAGACGCCCTGAATTCCGGTGAGGAATTGCGACCATGGTTCCCGCTTGGAGCTATAGAGCGCATCACTCGCCGGACGCACTTGCAGTAGAATCGCAGTCAATTTCACCTCCGCGGCGCGATTGAGAATCGCTCGCAATTCTGCCTTCTGCGTGGCAGCGGAGAGTCCCGGCGCTGAGGGCCAGTCAATATTATGGACGGTAGCAACCCAGGCGCCGCGGAATTCCGTGTCTGCGGCAGAAGCGGTTAGGGCAGTGCCAAGCAACGCCAGCGTAAGGATGAGCACCGCTGGCGGCGATCGGAAAGGCATCACTCCTGTCGTTTTTCCCCCGGCGACAAGAGTGTCGCCGCTCCTTTCGGCGCGGCCTTCAATTGCAAAGAGTATTTGTGACATGCGCTGATTGATAAGTGCGGCCAGTAGCGTTAACCGGATCGCATGAACGCGCATTCCGAATCGTTCACCGTGCCGACCCGCGGTAAAGGCACCTACGAGATTACCGCGCAGGTGAAGGCGATTGTGCGGAAGAGCGGGGTGCGCACCGGCACAGCGACCGTTTTCCTCCAGCATACGAGCGCCAGCTTGGTGATCTTTGAAAACGCCGATCACTCCGCGCGAGTTGATCTGGAGAAATTCTTTGAACGTCTCGTGCCGGAAAACACCGGCTACTTTACTCACACCTCCGAAGGTCCCGATGATTCCACCTCGCATATCCGAATGGTGCTGACTCGCTCCAGTGAGACAATCCCGATCGGAGACGGTCGTCTTCAGCTCGGGACGTGGCAGGGCATCTTCCTCTTCGAACATCGGCGCGCCGCCCACCGGCGAAACGTCGTCGTAAGCGTCATTGGAGTATGAAAACTCAGATCCTTCTCGTTTGGATAGGTGCGGTGCTGTTTGCGACAATTTCAGGGCACGCCGCGCCTAACGAGCAGAAAGAAATTCAGGAGCTGTATCGCCGGGGATTAGCCGGCGATAAGGAAGCCGTGGATTCGTGCATCCGCCGGCTGGAAGACGTTCTGCAAATCGAACCCGCGAATCAGCTCGCCCGTGTCTATCTCGGGAGCGCTTACACGCTGCGCAGTCGCGATCTCGGCTTCGGACCGAAAAAGCTTCAGGCCTTGCAATACGGACTGGCGTTAATGGACGAAGCTGTCACCGCCGCACCGGCTGCGGCGAAGGTCCGACTCGCTCGCGCACTCACCACGTTGGCGCTGCCCTCAATTTTCGGACGCGCTGGCTCCACGCGAAAAGATTTCGCGCAGCTGGCAGCAAGCGCCCGAACGCAGCCGGCGCAATTCGAAGAGGGTGATTTGCAGATCATCTACTACAACGCCGGACTCGCCGCCAAAGCCGCGGGTGATCGCACCCGAGCCGTCGTCCTTTTCAAGGAAGGTGCCCGCCATCCCGCGAATCCGGATCTAGCGCGAAAGCTGCAGGCGGCGCTCGCCGGCAGGCTGTAGGGGCGGTCTGCGACCGCGGAATCGACGCCCGGATTTCGGCGGTCATAGACCGCCGTTACAGGGAATTCGTTCGCGCGGTTTGCGACCAGCGCGGCCACAATTCGCTTCGTGTCTCTCAGCGATTTAAGGATAGTCCAGCTGCATGCAGGACGATCTTGAGCGCATCCTTTTCGACGAGGGGACGATTCTGGCCCGGCTCGATGAAATCGCGGCGGCGATCACGGAGGATTACCGCGATCGCGAGCTGACCGTGATTGCGGTGCTCAACGGCAGTCTCATTTTCATGGCCGATTTGCTTCGACGAATTCCACTCCCGCTGAAGTTAGATTGCCTGAGTGTGGCGAGCTATCACGGCGGAACCAAATCGGCTGGGGAAGTCGTTTTCCGCCAAGTTGCGCTTCCAGACGTGCAGGGCCGTCACATTCTCCTGCTCGATGACATTCTCGACAGCGGCCTGACGCTCGAGGTGATCCGGCGCAGGCTGGAAGAGGCAAACCCGTGCAGTGTCCGCATTTGCGTGCTGCTGGAGAAAAAAATCCCGCGCACCGGGCCGACGCACGCGGACTACGTCGGGTTTGAGATCAGCAACGAATTCGTGGTCGGCTACGGACTCGATTACATGGAGCGCTACCGGAATCTCCCCTGCATCGGCGTTCTGCGGAAGGATTTCATCGATTCGAAATGAAAATTCGTGTGCAGTTCTTCTCGCACCTGAAGGAGATCGCGCGGACGGCCGAGCTGGAGATCGATCTCCCTGACGGCGCGACAGTCAGCGATCTTCTGACCCTTCTCTACACGCAAAGACCCGGACTCCGCGAATGGGACGGCAGCATCCTCATCGGAGCTGGGGTGGAGTTTGTCGCACGCGATCACGTTCTCCTGCCTAACGAAGAGATCTCGCTTATGCCACCGGTGCAAGGAGGATAACCCCGGAAGAGCTGGCTGAGATTGCAGTTGTAGCCGGGGGCGCTGACCCCGGCTGCCGAAGGTCGCTGGCTTTGCCCGGCGGTCTTCGGCACGTGAAGGAAGCAAACACGCATGGCCGATTACCATCACTGCTCGGCGCGACCGGACAAGCAAGCTTCGCAAGGAACTCTTCGCTGCTACCACCGAGCTCGTCTCTCGCCCGGACTTTCGCCTGGGCCCCGAGACGCCGGAAATGGCGGGCGAGATGCCCACCCTACCGGGAGAATTTCAGCTGGCGTTCGCTTGAACTCCCTACACGCGAATCTTCGGGTCGATGCCAGCTATCGAGAAGGATGGTTTGAAGCAGTCCATGTATTTGGCAGGTGAACACAGCCGCGCCTGTATCGGCTTCTCTGCAGAATCTGGCGGATGGATAAGCCGCGAAGCTGCTCAATCGCGGAAATTCTGAAAACTGGTCGCGACGCCGAAATCTTTTCCGCGGACAAACTGGATCACTTCCTGCAGGTCATCGCGCTTCTTCCCCGTCACGCGAATCTGTCGCTCTTGCAGCGTGCTCTGCACCTTGAAGTTTTGGGCTTTGATCGACTTGATGATCTCCTTCGCTTTCTCCCCTTCCAAGCCCTGCTTGATCTTCAATTCCTGGCGCGCGTGACCGAGCGGAGAAATCTCCGGCTCGACCTGCTCGACGTTCCGCAAATCGACGTTCCGCTTCGCAAGTTTCCCGATCACGATCTCGCGCAGGCCGCGCAAACGCGAGGCGTCTTCGGCTGTGAGGGTGATCTTCTCCTTTTCGGCGGTGATCTCCGCGATGCTCCCTTTGAAATCGAAGCGCGTGGCCAATTCTTTCCGGGCCTGATTCAGCGCGTTGTCGATCTCCTGCTTGTCTACTTCCGAGACGATGTCGAACGAAGGCACGGGCAAGATTTGCGATTGCCGATTGTCGATTGTCGATTGTTTTCTTCGCCGCGGCGTGCTTCGCAAGACGGAGTCGCCCCTACTCGAAGCGCAGCGCGACCACAGGATCGATCTTGACCGCACGGCGCGCGGGAAAATAGCAGGCCGCGAAAGCCGCCACGGCCAGGATCGCCGTCACGCCGCAGAAAACCACAGGGTCGCTCGGGTTCACCCCGTAAAGCAGCGCTCCGAGCAAACGCGTGCAGCCGAGTGCCAGAAGCAAGCCAATCCCCAAGCCGATTGCGGCCAGCGTCATTCCTTGCTGCAAAACGAGCGCAAGAACCTGATGCGTTTGTGCCCCAAGCGCCATCCGAATCCCCAGCTCGCGCGTGCGTTGGTTGACGGTGTATGCCATCACGCCGTAGACGCCCATCGACGCGAGCACGAGCGCGAGCACGCCGAACGCGCCGAGCAAAACCGCGCCCATCCACGAAGGCCAGAGCGCAAAGGCCAGATGTTTCTCGACGGTCTTCTCATAGGTGATCGGGATGTGACTGTCGAAGCGTCGCAGCATGCGATGAGCTTCTCCCAGCATCAAACCGGGTGCGGCCGCCGTATGGATGAACATCGTGACGCCGCCCTGCGGTTGCGTGTTCATCGGCAGATAAACGATCCAGGTCGCATCTTCGCCTAACGAGAAAAGTTTCACGTTCTGCACGATCGCCACGACCTCGACCGGCGCGCCTTGAAAGAAATGGAAGCGCCGCCCGAGTGCATCCTGTCCGGGCCAGAACTCGCGCGCCATCGCTTCATTAACGATCGCGACGCGTGGCATGGCTTGCTCGCAGTCTCGATCGAGAAAGGCGCGGCCGCGCAAAAGCGGGATCGCCATCGTTCCGAAATATCCCGGAGTTACTTCGCTCACGTTCGCGAACTTGCGGTTGCCCTCCGCATTCGACGGGCGCTCTTCCGCGAAAACGGTTCGCCCCATCCCGCCGAAGCCGAGCGGAATCGATTGCCCGAGATCGGCGCTGCGCACCTGCGGAGTCGATCGGACCTGCTCGAGCAGTTCGCGCATGACTTGCTTCGCGCGGGCTTGGTCGTAGCCAGCGAGGTGCAGGTCGAAGCTCAGGAGCGCCAGGTTTTCCGCGCGGAAGCCCGGCTTTATTGCCTGGGCGGTGTGGAATGCTTTCAGGAACAATCCTGAGCCGATCAGGAGCAGGAGCGAGCCCCCGATCTGTGCGACCACGAGCAGATTGCGCAGATGCCAGCGCCCGGGCGCATTCGAGGTGGCGCGTTCCCGCAGTTCCTGCGTGAGATTGGAGCGCGAGGTCTGCCACGCGGGAGCGATTCCGAAGATGACACCGCTCGCGAGCGCGAGAAGCAAAGCGAAGAGAAGCACACGACCATCAGGCTGCGCATCCAGGTGCAACGGAACGGGCGTAGGCGGCATCAGCGCCAGGAGCAGATCGCCTAACCAATAAGCGAGCACCACTCCGCCGAGCCCGCCGAGCAGCGCGAGCAGCAGACTCTCGGTCAGGAGCTGCCGGATGATGCGACCACGTCCCGCGCCTAACGAAAGCCGAATCGCCATCTCGCGTTGGCGCGTGGTGGCGCGCGCCAGCAGGAGGTTCGCCACGTTCGCGCAGGCGATCAGGAGAATGCTGCCGGCGGCGGCGAGAAAGAGAATGGAAACGTTGCGCAATCCGTTCTCGTTTCCCGGACCGCCGAGGCTCTCGCTCTTCGCCTTCTCCAGCGGCACGAGCGAGACGGAACGCTCCTTGTTGAATTCCGGATACGCCTGCTCCAGTTGGCGCGCGATCGTCTTGAGCTGCGCTTGCGCCTGCTCAATAGAAACACCCGGCCGGAGCCGCCCGATCACATTGAGCATGAGTGCGCGCCGGTTCTCTTTCCAATCGTTTGCGGGCATCACCCATCCGCGCATCGACATCGGCACCCAGAGATCCGGACCGACGCCGACATCCGTTCCGGTGAAGCTCGCGGGCGCCACGCCCACCACGGTGAAACGCCTTCCGTTCAAGGTCAGCGCACTGCCGATCACGTTCTGATCAGCGCCCAGCTTTTTCCAGAACCGATGCGCGAGCACGAC
>JACCTI010000087.1 GCA_013812515.1 Chthoniobacterales bacterium | reverse complement strand
GGGTGGCGATGACTTCGCGGCCCGATCTGCTGGCGATCGACATGAAACGCCAGGGCAGATTTGGCTTAAGCCTGCCGCTCTTTCCGGCGCAAGGACCTGACGACGTGGCGACGCTTTTCCGGACGGTGGCGCGCGTGAAAAAGATTGCGCTGAGCGAGGAACTGCTGGCCTATGTGCGGGAAGAGTTAGGCGTGCGGCCACTGACCGGGAGCGACGTGGAAGCGATTCTGACGCGAGCGAAAGAACGCGCGGTTCTGGCGGAGCATGACAACGATGTGCAACTGGAGGATCTGCGCGAAGCCGTCAGTTCCTTCATGGATCCGCTCGATCCAAACCTGCTTGCGCTCCAGGAGATTGCGGCGGTGCTCTCGTGCTCAGACAAGCGATATTTGCCGCCGAAATATCGCGATGGCGAGCGCGCGCTGCTGACCGAGGAGTTCGCGCGCCTGAAAATGATAACCGGGCGGCGGTGAGCCTCCGGAACGCACGCTCTCGGTCGTTCGAACGGCCACGAAGTTGGCGAGGCCGAATGGCGCCAAAACGCTGGCAGCTGCGCTCTTTAGCGACAGCTGCCCCGCGCGCATTGACTTGGCGACTCATACTTGTTGTGCTCCCTGTGCCATGGCCCGCTCGCTTTACGCTCGTCTCACCCGCCGTTATCGCCCACAACCGAGCGTTTTTGATCGACGCGAGTTTCTCAAGATTACGCTCGCCGCTTCCGCAGGATTGCTCGTAAGCGGAGTCCCTGGTTATGGTCGCAGCGGAACGTTCCGCAATGTCGGACGAGGAAGGAAAGTCATTGTGGTGGGCGCTGGTTTTGGCGGCCTCGCCTGCGCCCATGAGCTGATCAGCGCCGGCTACGACGTGGTCGTGCTCGAGGCGCGAAATCGCATCGGCGGACGCGTCCTTAGTCTCAGCGATATGGTCCCTGGCAAAGTGGTAGAAGGCGGCGGCGAATTGATCGGCTCAAATCACCCGACCTGGGTCGGTTACGCGAAGAAGTTCGGGCTTCACTTCAATGACGTAACCGAAAGTGAAGAGCTAGACGCGCCGGTGATTCTTGGTGGCAATAGGCTCACCGAAAAGGGATCGGAGGCGCTTTGGGAGGAAATGGATAGCGCCTACAAGTTGATGAACCGGGATGCGGCCGGGATCGACGCCGACGAGCCGTGGACGAGCGCATATGCGCGGCAACTCGACAGCCGTTCGGCAGCGCAGTGGGTGCGCGCTTTGCGGGTCTCAGACCTTTGCAAACAGGCGATCAGCGTTGAGCTGACGGCTGATAACGGCAACGCGACCTCGCGCCAGAGTTACCTCGGCAATCTCACGCAGGTAAAAGGCGGCGGGCTGGAGAAATATTGGACCGACAGCGAAGTGTACCGTTGCAGCGGCGGCAATGCGCGCCTCGCGCGAAAGCTTGCGGCCACCATTGGCGACCATCGTCTGCGCCTGGGCACGCCGGTGCGTCAGGTGCGCTACGCCGGAGAGAAGGTGAGCGTGCGCGATGCGGCCGGTCAGTTGTACGAAGGCGACGATTTGGTTCTCGCGGTGCCGCCGAGCACGTGGCACAACATCCGATTCGCACCCGGCCTGCCATGGTCGCTGCGCCCGCAAATGGGTGTGAACGTGAAGTATCTCGCCGGAGTGAAGCGCCGCTTCTGGGCAAAGAGCGGACTCTCACCGGATTCCTTGACGGACGGGATCGTCAGCATGACCTGGGACGGAACGGATAACCAGGGGAGCGACGCCGAAGGCGCGGTGCTCATCAGCTTTTCCGGCGGACCCCCCGCCGAGCGTGCGCGGCAACGTTGGGCCCGGGAGAAGGATGCTGCGTATGCCGAGGCTTTAAACGGCATCTATCCGGATTTTTCACGGAACTTCGTGCGGGCGCGCTTCATGGATTGGCCGAGCGAGATGTGGACGGCTGCCGGGTATTCCTTCCCTGCTCCGCGACAGGTGACGACCGTTGGCCCAGTGCTGCACGCCGGGCTCGGACGATTGCATTTTGCGGGCGAGCACGCCTGCTACAAATTCGTCGGATACATGGAAGGCGCACTGAATTCCGGTGTCTCGGTCGCGCGACGAATCGCCTCGCGTGACGCAAGCATCACCAGTCGTCCGAGCCGTCCAGCGGAAGTGCCGGTGCCGCAAGCGCGATAGACAGTCGTAAAGCGTCATCGCATGTGGGAGCCCGTTCGCTGGCGCCCTGCGGAATCCAATTCTTCTTCGGTGTGGAAGCGGGCGGAGCTGCGTTGATCCGTGACTGAAAAGTCTTCGTCGTTAGGTTTTCTTGCGCGTGATGTAGTCGTTCACCTGCTGTTCCAGTATCTCCAGCGGCAAGGCGCCATTCTTCAGGACGACGTCGTGGAACTCGCGCTCGTTCCACTTCTCACCCAACTGCTCTTGCGCGCGGAAGCGGAGCTCCTGGATCTTCAACATGCCGACCTTGTAAGCGCAGGCCTGCCCGGGGGAAACGATGTAGCGCTCAATCTCCGCGGTGACATCCTTTTCACCCATGCCCGTCTTCTCCAGCATGTAGGCGATGGCTTGTTCGCGCGTCCAGCGTTGCGCATGAATGCCGGTATCCACCACGAGCCGCACCGCGCGGAAGAGCTCTCCCTGTAAACGGCCGAGGTCGCCGAATGGATCGCCCTCATACCAGCCGCTTTCTTTCGCGAGCCACTCGGTATAGAGCGCCCAGCCCTCCGCATAAGCGGTAAACGGAATCAGCTTTCGAAACTGAGGCAGACCTTTCAGTTCCTGCGCGGTCGCAAGCTGAAAGTGATGGCCCGGCACGCCTTCGTGATAAGCGAGCGTCGGCATGCCCCATTTCGCCACTTCGTTCATGTCGCGGAGATTGGCGAAAAAGACGCCAGGCCGCGTGCCATCCAGCGCGGGCGCTTCGTAGTAGGCGCCGGGGGCGGTCTTCTCTTTGAACTCCGGCACGCGCCGCACTTCGACCTTCGCTTTCGGGATCGTGGCGAAGTGCTGCTTCGAGCGCTCCAGCGCCTGGTCGATCAGGCGCGTGTATTCCGCGAGCGCGGCGCCGCGGCCGCTCTCGTCATTTGGAAAGAGGAAACGGGGATCGGCCCCGAGTGCTTTCACGGCGGCGCCGATGGGCTGACCAGCAAAACCGTTCGCATCCAGAAGCGTACGCATCTCGCCTTCGATTCGCTCCACCTCGGTCAAGCCTAACGAGTGAATTTCCGCTGGGTTCAAGGTCGTGGTCGTGTTCTGCCGCAGCCTGTGCGCGTAAAACGCCTCGCCTTCCGGCAGCTTCCAAACGCCATCGTCGGTCGTTGTCTTGGGCAACAATGCCGTGAAGTAGTCGATCAGCTTCTGATACGCCGGATAAACCTTGCTCGTGATCGCAGATTCGACGCGGCTCTGATACTCGGCGCGTTGCTGCCCGTTGAGCTGCGCGATTTTCGCCGCGCGCGTCTTGAAGGAGACGGCGAGGATGTTCTCCGCCGCAGGTGTTCCGACGAACCCGCCCATTTCCTTGAGCACTTTTTCGACAACGAAACGCGGCGGGATGATGCCCTTGGCTTCACGCACCTTTAGGCTTTCGAAAACTTGATCGAACTTCGTCGGGAGCGCCTCGAGCCGCTTCAGGTAATAATCGCAATCGCGCGCCGTAAAGAGGCGGTGCGTGTTCGCCATGAACGATGGAAACTGGCTCTGCACACCAAAGAGCTGGTTTACGGGATAGTTGTGCCACTGAAATTTCTCACCCTCCGCCTGCACAGTCAGGAACCAATCCAGCACGGCGGTCGAAAGCCGCTGCGAGGCAGTTTGTTTCTCGAGCGGGTACTGGTGCAGCTGCGCCAGGTTTTTGCGCAGCCGCTCGAACTGCCGCTGCTGCTGGGCGGGCGATTCGTCGTCGAGCCTGGCGTTATGCCCCGTGATCCCAAATTGCTCGACCAGTCCGAGGTTCGAGAGCAATTCCGGCTGATCGAAGAGAACTTCGACAAAGATTTTCTCGTAGAACGCATTCAGGCTCCATGGCCGAAACCAGATCAGGTTAACGAGAAAGACTGCGGCCACGACGAGGAGGACCGCAACGATTCCGCCAAGCCACTTCAGGACACGCTTGAACATCGCCGAGAGAACTCCGACCGAGCGCTGGCGGTCAATGGAAACTTTGCACGCCGCGCCCGCGATTTTGCCAAACCAGGCCACGATTGACACGGATGTTCACGGATTAAAGACAAGCTGAATTTCACCGCCGCCTGCTTCGGAATCCGTGTTTCATCCGTGTCCATCCGTGGCCAAATCTGCTTTCGAGCCAAAGCCAACTCCGCGCGGCGGATGAGCGGCTTGAACGCTCTGAATTCAGGCACAAAGCTAGCGCCCCGATGAAACTCCCCTACTTCGAAGTTTCCGCCTTTACGCAACGCCCGTTTGCGGGCAATCCCGCGGGCGTTTGCGTGCTCGAGGAATGGCTGCCGGATGTGCTCTTGCAATCGATCGCTGCGCAAAACAATCTCGCGGAAACGGCGTTCCTCGTCGCGCGCGCTGGCGTTTACGAGTTGCGCTGGTTCACACCGACCAACGAAGTCGATTGTGCGGGCACGCGACGCTCGCCTCCGCGCATGTGCTATTTCGCCATCGCGGGACGAAGGAAGGGACGCTGCGGTTTCATTCGCCACGCACGGGCGAGTTGAGCGTCGCACGCGATGGAGATCGGCTCGGGCTCGATTTCCCGGCTCGAAGAGTGGAGCGTTGCGGAGCGAATCGGCAGTTCAGCGCAGCGCTCGGCGCGGAGCCGCGGGAGCTGTATCAGGCGCGTGATTACCTCGCGCTCTATCGAAGCGCGGCGGAAATCCTGGCGCTGAAGGCAGACATGGCCAGGCTGAGGGATTTGCCTAACGAGGGGGTGATCGTCACTGCGCCGGGCGACGATTGCGACTTCGTCTCACGCTTTTTCGCGCCGCATCACGGCCTCGACGAAGATCCAGTCACCGGCTCGACCCACTGTTATCTGATCCCATTCTGGGCCGAACGGCTCGGCAAGCAGACGCTTTTCGGGCGTCAGCTTTCCAAACGTGGCGGTGAACTTTTTTGCGAGAACGGGACAGAACGCGTCCGAATCGGCGGCCACGCGGTCACTTATCTAACCGGCGAAATCGAAGTCCCACTGACCCTGTAGCCTCCGCTGTCCTCGGGGGATCCTCGAGCGCGCGACAACGTCTTGGGATCCGCTCGTAGGCTCCGTTGATCTCGTCCATGCGGATCATTTCGATGTCGGACGTAATATTGAGCTCGGCGCAAAAGTCCAGCATCTCCCGGAGAACGACTGTTCCGCAGCACATTGAACAAAGGAGCGATGCCAGAACATGATGTGGCAGTGCATGAATCAGTAGAGTTCCAAGAGATGACTAACAAGAATGAAGGGGCCCCACTCAGGCAGGAAGGACTCTAGTCGACACCGCAGTGCACGAAGTCACGGCTGATTCCTAAGGCGTGCCCGATGATGGTATGATGAAAACTAATAACACCCCACGTGCCGTCGCGGCCTTGTGTATCGCGTTTGCACTCTCACCAATTGCAATGTCAGCCCAGACGTTTCCGGGCACTACCCCGGTGACCACCACAACCTCGGACACGACTTACAATCGGGGCGAGCGGGAGGAACACCATGATTATGGCTGGATCGGCTTGCTCGGCCTGGCGGGGCTCGCAGGCCTGATGCGCAAGAAAGACGACGATCGTCGTTACGACACGACCGCAGGTCGGACTGACGTCCGACGGTAGACGACAGCGCGCCCGCAACGTGGTTGCGGGCGCGTGGTCGCTGCTCCAATCGAGGTGTGTGTCGCAGGAAACCCGCGGAATGGTCCAGCAGTGGCTCGTTGGCACGGTGCCCCTATCGTGCTGATGCGGGGGTGCAGCGGCGCGCACTGATAAGCTCAGATTGCCGGGGATCATCAACAGGGAGCCATTATTGCATGCTGCTTGGGGAAAACTCTCTGATGCTCGTCTTGGCTGAAAATGATTCGCTCGTCTCCCCACGTCATCCGAGTGGAAGTCGACGGAGCCCCTGGGGTTACGGGTAGGTTCCGCCAGGGGATTGAAGGCGCGTCCTCGGTGCTGCGTCGCCCGCGTTACGGCTGAGACTGCGCTCAGAAAGACAGTGCCGATCACTCGCAAATTTTGCAACCAGCATTGGTTCCCGCGACGAATGGTTGTGGCACGCAATCGCTCACAGCTCAGTCGAATGTTAGTTAACCCTTAAATCCGCTCATCCCGTTATGTATCATCATATCAAAAAACTCATGTTCACCGTCCGTGTCGGTCAGCCGGAGCCGCGCTTCGGCAATATGCTCCTCGAACAATTCGGCGGGGCGAACGGCGAGCTGGCCGCAGCGATGCAATACTCGATTCAAGGCATCAACTGCGAAGACATGCCTTGCAAGGATCTGCTGATGGACATCGGCACGGAAGAGCTGAGCCATCTGGAAATTGTCGGCACGCTTGCCCGAATGCACCTCAAGCCGATGAAGACGGATGCCGACGCGGCGGAGAACGATCCGCTAGTCGCCATCGCAGGTGGCGGGGGAGTAGCACTGTGTAACTCGATGGGTAACGCCTGGACTGCGGACTATCTCAAAGTCACGGGCGAATTGGATGTCGATCTGCGCAATAACATCGCCGCCGAGGCGCGCGCGAAGATCACCTATGAACGGCTGATCAATTTTTGCGACGACCCGGGAACAAAGGAGGCGTTGCAGTTCCTCATGACCCGAGAAATCACCCACATGCGTGCTTTCATGCAAGCGCTCGACAGCCTCGGGAAAGCGCCGCTCTCCATCGGCCTCATCCCGCCGACGCCGGGCGTCGTGGATCAATACTACAATGATTCGACTGGCGAAGGCGATGATGGGGAGGTGGATACCACCGGCCCGTGGAATACCGGAATCCAGGTCGTGGAAGCGCCGGCCCTCGCGGAGTTCCAGGTTCTGAAAGCCACGCCCAAAGCGGGTCAGACGACGCTCGACGACGGCAACGGGAAGAAGGCCCCGCGTTCTGATTCAAGGGCAGCCAAGGCGAAACTCCGGTAGGTTCGCGAGCCTGCGATACCTGACGGGATACCGATGGGGTTCGAACAATATCACGAGCCAGCGGCCGAACTGCCAACCGAGACGCGCACCTTCGCACGGATGATCGTTTCCCTCGCGGAAGAAGCGGAGGCGATCAATTGGTACGAGCAGCGGATGGCAGCGGAAAAAGACAAAAGTGCGCGCGCCATCATGAAAATGCGCAGAAAGAGGAGATGAAACATTTGGATGGACTTCGAGTGGCTCCTGCGAGCGAACCGGGTTTGGCGCGAAATCGCGCAGGGTGTCCTCTTCACTCCGGCGACGTCGTGGCGGAAGGCGACGAAGCCGAAGAAAAAGCGGATTAGCCTTGTCAGTTTCTTGCTCGCGCGCAGCTCGCGAGGTTCGGTCCGTCTCGTGGCTGGAGAAAATCGACCACTCGGCTAACAGTGCAAGAAACCCTAACGCACCAGTCCTTTTATACCCATGCTACCGACGAAATCAGTGAAGGTGGAACGCTGAGCCAGATCGTTGCGCAAGAGAACTGCTACAACCTTCGCTATCGCGAAATAAAAGTTCCGCTGAACCTGTAGCGTCCACTGTCCTCAGCGGACCATCGAACGTGCGACAAGGTCTTGGAACAGGCGTTCGCCTAATTGAGCGAAGCCATGTCGATGACGAAGCGATACTTCACGTCGCTGCTCAGCATCCGCTCGTAGGCTTCGTTGATCTCGTCCACGCGGATCATTTCGATGTCGGACGTGATGTTGTGCTCGGCGCAAAAATCGAGCATCTCCTGCGTCTCCGCGATTCCGCCAATCAGCGAACCAACAAGCTGCCGGCGTCGCCCGATCAAATTGAAGACCTCGAGCGGCAACGGATCTGGAGACGCGCCGACCATGCACATCGTGCCGTCGCGATTCAGGAGTTGGAGGTAGCTGGCGAGCGGGTGTTTTGCGGAAACCGTGTCGAGGATGAAGTCGAAACTGTTTGCGTGCTTCTGCATCGCCTCTTCGTCTTTCGAGAGAACGACTTCGTGCGCACCGAGCCGCTTCGCATCTTCCGTTTTGCCGGGTGAAGTCGTGAAGAGAACGACTTCGGCGCCAAATGCATTTGCGAATTTCACGCCCATGTGGCCCAGCCCGCCTAAGCCGACGATGCCGACCTTCTGTCCTTTGCTCACCTTCCAATGGTGCATCGGCGAGTAAGTTGTGATCCCCGCGCACAAGAGTGGCGCGGTGGCGGCCGGATTTAGCTTGTCGGAGATGCGGAGCACGAACGCTTCGTCCACGACGATCGCCTTCGAGTAACCGCCGTAGGTGACGCCTCCGGTGTGTTTGTCGAAACCGTTGTAGGTGAAGGTGGCCCGGCTGTCGCAAAATTGTTCGAGACCGGCTCTGCAATTCGGGCAGGTGCGATCCGAGTCGACCATGCAGCCGACCGCCGCGACATCACCGGCTTTGAAGTTCTTCACCGCGCTTCCCACGTTCGTCACACGGCCGACGATCTCATGACCGGGAACGCACGGATATGTCGTGCCGTTCCATTCGTTGCGCGCGGTGTGCAAATCAGAATGGCAAACGCCGCAAAAGAGAATCTCGATCTGCACGTCGCTCGCCGTCGGATCGCGTCGCTCCAGTGAGAAGGGCGCGAGCGGGGACGTCGCCGACTGCGCGGCATAAGCTTTAGTCGAGGTCATGGGAAGGAGATTCGCTCTCGGATGGCAGATCGGACGGGCCAACTTCAACGCAGCTCGGTCCGTTTGCTTAGAGGGCGCGCACCTCAACGGGTCCGTTGGTTCACGCCTCGACACTTGCGGCCTTCTCGTATCGACTTTGCAGCGGCGCGCGATGACGGATTATCCAACGACCCTCGATTCTTTTCAGCAAGAGGAGCAACGCGTGGTTGCACAAAGCGCCGCGTTCAAGAAAGAGCTGGGTCTGCGCGATCTGGTTCTGACGCAAATCGTCTTCGTAGTCGGCACATCGTGGGTCGGCACCGCGGCCAAGCTCGGGCCGGCGCAAACGGTTTACTGGCTCCTGGCCATCCTCCTCTTCTATCTCCCGGTCGCTGCCGTCGTCATCTATCTCAATCGGATCATGCCGCTCGAAGGTGGCCTCTATCAGTGGGCGAAGCTCGGCTTCAACGAATTCGCCGGCTTCATCGTCGCCTGGAATCTCTGGCTCCTCGGCATCTCCGTGATGGCCGGGACAGGTCTCGTCGTCGCAACAAATCTCGCCTATGCCCTCGGTCCGGCATGGGCGTGGCTGCCACAAAACCGTCTCGTCGTCGGCACGCTCAACGGCGTGCTGATTGGGGCGCTCATCCTTGTCACCATCCGCGGGCTCAGCCTCGGCAAATGGGTGCACAATGCCGGAGCGATTCTGCTCCTTGTGACCTACGGCGCGGTTATCGTCCTGCCGTTTCTCGCGGTCGCGGCTGGAAAATTGCCGGCCTATCGACCCATCGAATGGGTGTTCCCGACAGCCTCGCTCTTTAGCCTAAACATCTTCAGCAAGATGGCGCTCGGGGCGCTGAGTGGATTCGAATATGTCGCCATTCTCGCCGGCGAAACACGCGCTCCCGTCAAGAACATCGGCCGCTCGGTCCTGATTGCCGCGCCGATTATCGCGCTCATGTTCATTCTCGGGACGAGCTCAGTCATGGCCTTCGTGCAGTTCGCCGACCTCGATCTCATCGGACCGGTGCCGCAGGCGTTGAGCGCCGGAGCGAATGCGTTTGGCGCCGCGGGCACAACGATCGCCGCGATTGCCATCCTCATGCTGGCCGGACGGTCGATCGCCGTCTTGAGCATCTATTTCACCGGCAACACGCGCCTGCCGATGGTCGCGGGCTGGGATGCGATCGTCCCGGCGTGGTTCAGCAAACTGGAACCGCGCTACAAAACTCCGGTGAACTCCATCCTGTTTGTCGGCGTGGTAACGCTCGCTTTCGCGATCGCCAGCCTCATCGGCGTCGGCGCGCAGGAAGCATTTCAGCTCATCGACAACGCCGCCGGCATCTTCTACGCCATCGCTTACATGATCTTGTTTGCGATTCCGATGCTAGGCCTGCGGCAGCTCCGCAGCCGCGCGCCAATCTGGCTGCAAATTGCCGCCGTCATCGGCTTCGCCGTTACCGTTCTCTACGTGGCGCTCACGATCTTTCCGATCGTGAACGTGCAGAGCCGCTTGTGGTTCGCCGCCAAGTTGATCATCACAACGGTCGTCGCGAACCTCATCGGCGCGCTCATATTCGTTGCGGGCCGGAGACGGCAACGGCGTGTTAATGATGCGGCAAGCTTACGACGCGACAGCCCTTCGAACGGCGTTTAACAATCAGGTCGATGGCGCTCTACTCCATTCTGGATCTCTCGCCCGTGATCGAAGGCGGCAATGCCGCACAGGCTTTTCGGAACACGGTCGATCTCGCGCAACACGCGGAGCGATGGGGCTACCATCGCTATTGGCTCGCCGAGCATCACAATATGCCCGGCATCGCGAGCGCGGCGACCTCCGTCGTGATCGGGCATGTCGCCGGCGCGACGCAACGCATCCGGGTCGGTTCGGGCGGCGTCATGCTGCCGAATCACGCCCCGCTCGTCATCGCGGAGCAGTTCGGCACGCTCGAATCGCTCTACCCGGGCCGCATTGATCTTGGTCTGGGGCGCGCGCCCGGCACGGATCAGCTCACCGCCCGTGCTTTGCGCCGCAGTCTGAGCAGGAGCGATGATACATTCCCGGAAGACGTTGTGGAATTGCAGTCTTACTTCCGCGCAAACAGCGACGCTCGACGCGAAGTGCATGCCGTTCCGGGCAACGGTCTGAATCTCCCGCTCTACTTGTTAGGCTCGAGCGATTTCAGCGCGCGACTGGCTGCGGAATTGGGATTGCCTTTTGCGTTCGCCTCGCACTTCGCGCCTGATTATCTCGACCTCGCAATAAATCTTTACCGGCGGGGTTTCAAACCATCCGCTTCCTTGCTCAAGCCGCATTTGATTGTGGGCGTTGGCCTTTACGTCGCTGAGACCGACGCAGAAGCGCGGCGGATTTTTACCTCCGCGCAGCAAGGCGCGTTGAAGTTGATCCGCGGCTTTCCCGGGCTGCTTCCGCCACCGGTGGAGAGCATGGAAGGCCGATGGAGCGCCGCGGAAGAGAG
>JACCTI010000430.1 GCA_013812515.1 Chthoniobacterales bacterium | reverse complement strand
TATGACCGCCGTTCTTTGCCGCTGTAGCGGCGGTCTATGCGGTCTGCGACCGCCTTTCTTTGCGCGGGGTGGGGTTAAGCGAATGGCCTCGAAAGCCCCCCATTCGGCGGTCATAGACCCCCGCTGCAGGGGAGGAGCCCGCTACGGCATCCGCCCGAGGTGCTCCCGGGCAGTGCTCTTGGAAAGCGCCTCCAGATCGGCCTCGACCATAATTTCGACCAGCTCTTTGAAGCGCACCTTCGGCTCCCACTCGAGGACCTTCTTCGCTTTCGCAGGATTCCCGATGAGGAGCTCCACTTCCGCGGGGCGCTCGTAACGCTGATCATGCTTTACGAATTCCTGCCAATCGAGGTCGGCGTGGGCGAAAGCCGCCTGCACGAACTCGCGGACCGTGTGAGTCTCGTTCGTTGCGAGGACGAAATCGTCAGGGGTATCCTGTTGCACGATGCGCCACATACCTTCGACAAATTCCGGCGCGTACCCCCAATCCCGTTTCGCCTCGAGATTCCCAAGAAATAATTCGTTCTGGAGCCCGTATTTGATCGCGGCGACGGCTCGCGTGATTTTGCGCGTGACGAAGGTCTCACCACGGCGCGGACTTTCGTGGTTGAAGAGAATGCCGTTGCTCGCGTGGAGCCCGTAACTTTCGCGGTAGTTAATCGTCGCCCAGTAAGAGAAGACCTTTGCCACCGCGTAGGGGCTGCGTGGCCAAAACGGAGTCGTCTCTGTTTGCGGGATCGCCTGCGCTTTGCCGAACATTTCGCTGGATGAGGCCTGGTAGAAGCGAGGTTTGATTCCCGTCTCGCGCATCGCTTCGAGGATGCGAACTGTGCCAACACCGGTCACGTCGGAGGTGTATTCAGGAATATCAAAGCTGACCCGCACATGGCTCTGCGCCGCGAGGTGGTAAATCTCGTCCGGCTTTAAATCGTAGAGGAGCTTCACAAGATTAACCGAATCGCTCAAATCCCCGTAATGCAGGAAGAGCCGGACGCCATTGATGTGCGGATCGGCATAGAGGTGATCAATGCGGGAAGTGTTGAAGGTGCTGGCACGCCGGATAATTCCATGAACTTCATAGCCCTTCTCCAGGAGAAGGTCGGCGAGATAGCTGCCATCCTGTCCGGTGATCCCCGTGATGAGCGCTTTCGTCATGGCGGTTCGGTTAGCGCACCGACGGCGGGGCAGCAAATTGTTTGCTCCCGGTTCCGGGATCAGTGAGAACTGCGCGTTGCGCGGAGATCAGCTCCGCGATGCCTTGCCGCCCTAAGGCGAGCATTTCTTCGAGCTGGTCCTGGGAAAACGTCGCCTCCTCGCCAGAGCCTTGCAGCTCGACGAGTTCTCCTTGCTCTGTCGCGACCACGTTGAAATCGACCGTGACAGCTTTGTCTTCTTCGTAGTTCAAATCGACGACTGAGACGCCATCGATGACCCCCGCGCTGACAGCCGCCACGAGGTTGCGAATCGGCAACGACGAGATCTTCTTTTCTGCCACAAGTTTGTCGCAGGCGATGGCCACGGCGAGGCTCGCGCCCGTGATCGCCGCAGTTCGCGTCCCGCCGTCGGCCTGGAGCACGTCGCAATCGACCCACATCGTGCGCGGCCCGAGTTTCTCCAGATCAACCACCGCCCGGAGCGAGCGGCCAATCAGCCGTTGAATTTCGCTGCTGCGGCCATCCAGCTTGCCTTTGGTGATGTCACGCGGCTTCCGTGTCTGGGTTGAGTAGGGCAGCATTGAATACTCCGCTGTCAGCCAACCGCCGCCCACGCCTTGCTCTTTCATCCAGCGCGGCACGCCTTCTTCAATCATGACGCCGCAGATGACGCGCGTATCGCCCATCGCGATCAGGACCGAGCCGTTCGCGTGCGGAGCGATGCCGAGTTGGAAGCTGACGGGGCGGACTTGATCGGGAGCACGGCCCTCGAGACGCGTCATGCGCGGAGCGTAGCTGCAGCGGCCTTCCGCGCGAACGAAACCTTAGCCGTTGACGACCGAGCCGCCGTTAGGGTGGAGGATTTGCCCGGTCATGTAGGATGAATCATCGGAGGCGAGAAACACAAAACTCGGCGCAATTTCCTCTGGTTGACCGGGTCGCTTCAGCGGCACGTCTCCTCCGAAACTCGCAACCTTCTCTTGGTCAAAAGTAGAAGGAATGAGTGGCGTCCAGATCGGACCGGGCGCAACGCCGTTCACGCGAATTTCCTTTTCCGCCAGTGCCTGCGAAAGCGAGCGCGTAAAGGCGACAATCGCTCCCTTCGTCGACGAATAATCGAGCAACTCGGCGCTGCCTTTGTAGGCTGTGACTGAGGTGGTGTTCACGATCGCGCTTCCTTTCTTCAAGTGCTTCAGGGCCGCTTTCGTGAGGAAGAACATCGAGAAAATATTGGTGCGGAATGTCCGCTCGAGCTGTTTCTCGCTGATGTTTTCGATGCTCTCCTGCGGATGTTGCTCGGCGGCGTTGTTCACGAGCACGTCAAGCTTTCCGAGTTCCTTGACTGTGCGGTCAACCAGCTGTTTGCAAAACCCTTCATCTCCAATGTCGCCGGGAATGGTGATGCATTTTCGCTTCTGTTCTTCGACAAGGCGCCGCGTCTCTTCCGCATCTTTGTGTTCGCTCAAATATGAGATCGCGATATCCGCTCCTTCCTTTGCGAAGGCAATCGCAGCCGCGCGACCGATGCCGCTGTCGCCCCCTGTAATCAGGGCGACTTTGTTCTGTAGTTTCCCGCTGCCGAGATATTGCGGATCCTCCGCTTCAGGACGCGGCGTCATCTCGTGTTCTCTACCGGGTTGTTGCGTCTGATGCTGAGGTGGAAGGGTTTTCTTTTTCGCTGCCATAAATTGAAGTCCGGTTTCCCGCAGCCTCTTTTCGGCCGCGCGCTGCATGCAAGTTCGCTTCTCAAGGGAAGGACAGCCGTCGTCCCTCTGGAAACTCTCTGGGCCCTCAAGAGTTTCCCCCGCTCAAGAGAAAGCGTTTGTCTTCAGCTGCACGGCAGTATTGTCTTCAGCTGCACGGGAGTATTATGCACGACCGCAAAGGTCCTCCTCTCCCATCCACAGAGAAGGCGCTTTGGGGCAAAAAAGTTTTCACTTTTCTGCAGAAACTGAGTTGACGGTTCTGGCGACTGGGCTATTTTCGAAACCCCGCAAGAAACGGGACCCCAGAAGCGCAAGCCCAAGGGGATGTGTTCTTGGATATCTTGGGACTGCAAATTGAGCTCAATTTTGTCCCGCCTTGATAACGGAAACGTGAATCGAGTCGGAAGACAGAGTTGGGTTTTTTTGTCGCCTAAGATATCTGAGAAATTTTAACCCGAAGAAGTTCGGAGCTGGTTCTTTGACATCTACATACAGGGTAGTAAAAACAACTTTTAAGAGCTGAGTCTGAAAATACGGCCGGGAAGGTAAGATGTCCCGGTCCGAGAGTTTCAGTTATCAAAAAGATCTGTGTCCCCGCGCCTTAAGCAGCGCGGAATCAGGACGCAACAGATTGATCAAGCTACAAAGAGCACATAATGGATGCCTTGGTGCCAATAGGC
>JACCTI010000388.1 GCA_013812515.1 Chthoniobacterales bacterium | reverse complement strand
TCGTCGGCGCGGCGAGCGGCGGCGTTTGGCGTTCCGAAGACGGCGGCACGACGTTCAAGGCGATCTTCGATGAGCAGCCGGTGCAATCAATCGGCGCGATCGCGCTCGATCCGAAAAACTCGAAAGTAGTGTGGGTCGGAACCGGTGAATCGTGGACGCGCAACAGCGTCTCGATCGGCAACGGCATCTATCGATCGACCGACAATGGCGACACCTGGACGCGCATGGGTCTGCCGAACTCCGAGCGCATCTCGCAGATCATCGTCAGTCCGGAAAACAGCGACACGGTTTACGCCGCGGTGCCGGGTGCATTGTGGAGCGACTCGCCTGATCGCGGTCTCTACAAGACGACGGATGGCGGCCGCACATGGAACCTGGTCCTCAAAGGCGCGAATCTCTCCACCGGCTGCTCGACCATCTCGATGGACCCGAGCAATCCGAACGTGCTGCTTGCAGGCATGTGGGATTTCCGCCGCAAAGGCTGGACGTTCCGCTCGGGCGGTGAAGGTCCGGAGGCGGAATCCGCCAGCGGGCTTTTCAGGTCGACTGATGGTGGCGCGACTTGGACGGAGATCACTCCGGAAGGGGCAAAAGGATTTCCGAGCAAGCCGTATGGCCGGCTCGCGGTCGCCTACGCACCGTCGAACGCCAAGCGCGTCTATTGCTTCATTGAAGGCAAAGACAGTGCGCTCTTCGTCTCGGATGACGGGGGCGGGACCTGGGACAAGCGCGACAAGAGCACTTGGATGGTGTGGCGGCCGTTCTACTTCGCGAACCTGATCGTTGATCCGAAGAACGCGGACCGTGTCTTCAAAGTGAATGGGGCGCTCATCATGAGCGACGACGCGGGTAAGAGCTTCACTACGGTGGGCGGATTCCAAGGCGCACACGGCGACGTGCACGACGTCTGGATCGACCCGACGAACACGCAAACGGTCATTACCGGGGACGACGGCGGCATTTACTATTCCTACAACGGCGGCACCAAGTGGTGGAAAGGCGAGAACCTCCCCATCTCGCAGTTCTACCACGTGAGCGTCGACGACGCCGATCCGTACCGCGTCTACGGTGGCTTGCAGGACAACAACTCGTGGGTGGGCGACTCGCAGTATCCGGGCGGGATCACGAATGCACGCTGGGAAAACATGTATGGCGGCGACGGCTTCTGGATGTTCGCCGATCCGTCCGATCCCGATTACGTCTATGCGGAGTATCAGGGTGGCTTTATCGGCCGCATCAATCGCAAGACGCTGCAAGGCCGGCAGATTCAGCCGACTCCGAACTACAAGGAGAAGCTGCGCTGGAATTGGAACACGCCCATCGCGCTCTCGCCTAACGAGAAGGGCACGATCTATATCGGCTCGCAGTTTCTCTTCCGCTCGCGCAATCAGGGCCAGACCTGGGACCGCATCTCGCCCGACCTGACCACGAACGAGAACGCGAAGCAGCAGCAGGAAAAATCCGGTGGCATCACGGTCGACAACTCGGCCGCGGAGATGCACACCACGATCTACTCCATCTCCGAGTCGCCCAAGGACAAGAACGTGATCTGGGTCGGCACTGACGACGGTAATGTGCAGGTGACACGCGATGGCGGAAAAACGTGGGCGAACGTCGGCGGCAGCGTGCCGAACCTGCCGCCGAACTCGTGGGTGAGCTGGGTGCAGGCGAGTACCTTCGAGCCGGGCACCGCCTACGCCACCTTTGATCGCCACACCTTCGGCGATCACACCGCCTATCTATATAGAACGGCCGACTTCGGGAAAACGTGGACGCCGCTCGTCACGCCGCAGGAGCTTTCCGGCGTGCAGGGCTATGCGCACGTCATCAGGGAAGACACGGTGAAGCCGAACCTGCTCTTCCTCGGCACCGAGTTCGGTCTCTGGATTTCCGTCGATACAGGGAAGACGTGGGCACAATTCAAAGGCAATCGCTTCCCGGCAGTAGCGGTGCGCGACATCGCGATTCAGCCACGCGACAATGAGCTCGTGCTCGCCACGCACGGGCGCGGCATCTGGATCGTTGACGACATCACGCCGCTGCGGGCGTTGACGCCGGAAGTGCTCGGGCAGGATGCGGCCTTCGTGGCGGCGAGGCCCGTGCAGCAGCGCATCCAGGGGAATGGTGGCTCGGCCATCGGGCAGGCGGAGTTCGTCGGTGACAACCCGCCGGACGCCGCAGTCATCACATATTACCAGCGTTCGCGCCATCTCTTCGGGAAGCTGAAGATCGAGGTGCTCGATGCCTCGGGCCGCGTGGTCGACACATTGCCGGCGAGCAAACGTCCCGGGCTCAACCGCGTGACGTGGAGCATGCAGGAAAAGCCGCCGCGTGTTCCGCCCGCTGCGCAACTCGCCTTCGGAGGCACACGCGGCCCGCGCGTCCTGCCGGGCGACTACACCGTGCGCATGACAAAGGGCGGCAAGGTCACCGAGGCGAAATTAAATGTCGCCCTCGACCGGCGCGCGAAGTTCACGCCCGCGGATCGCAAAGCGCAATACGACGCGGCGATGCGCGTGCATGCCCTCTTTGGCGCAGAGAGCGCGCTGATGGACCGTATTCTGCCCCTGCGCGGAGCGATCGCCAAGGCAATGAGCGGCTTGCCGGAAGGCGATGAGATGCGCCAAACACTGGCTGATTTCGACGGCAAGGTCGATGCAGTCCGGAAACAGATCGTTGCCACGACGGAAGGCGGAGCGATCACGGGTGAGGAGCGCCTCCGTGAGCACACCGATCAGCTCTATGGTGCGATTCTGAGCTTCGAAGGTAAGCCGGCGGATTATCAGATCGCCTACATTGATGCGCTTAAGCGCGAGCTCGATGACGTGACGAAAGATTTCGAGCAACTGACTACGAAAGATCTGCCCGCCGTGAACGAGGCGCTAAAAGCGAAAGGCTTGCCAGCACTCGCCTCCTTGCCTGAATCATCCACTGCCGCTGGTCTGCTCGCGCGCTACTTCAACCGCGACGCAGCTCAGGCTGCGGCCACAGAAGAATAATGCCAAGCGTGCTGTAGCCTGCGTGCGGTTGGCAGCGCATCGGTCTCGCGCACGGCTGCAGTCGGGATGTCCGACGAGGGCAGGTAAAGCCACAACCACGAGCTGCGGAGCTGTGAGCGGTTAGCTTAGTTCAATGGCTGGAGCGACAAACGTTTCGTGGCGTGCAAAAAGCGCTTGTTGTAGCGACGGTGCCGTGTCCCGTTCTGCGCCCGCAACGCGAGATACGGGTTGCGCCTCGACGCAGCGAGGCGGCTACAGCAGCTCTCAATCAAGCTAAGCGCTTTCGAAAGCCACAACCGAGAGCGAGACATGCCAGGCGCGACGTGCAATGCGCATCGATCCGATGGCGGCGTTGCGAACCGAATGACTCGTTAGTCCAGGGTGGCCACAGGCCTGAGGGCAGGCAGGTCCCTGCGCTGGCGCTGATCCGCGGTAATGACCAACGCGACCGAGCCGATAATAAGGCCTGCGGCCATGACGGTGTGAATCGTGAGCTTCTCGCCGGCAAACATGGTCCCAAGCACGACCGCGACAATCGGATTGACGTAGGCGTAAGTTGCCACTTTCGACGGATCGCAATGCCGCAGCAGCCAAATGTATGCGGTGAAGCCGACGATTGCTCCGACAAGCACGAGATAAATCCACGCGCCTAACGAGAGCCACGTCACCCGAGGCACATCGAAACGATGATGCTCGCCGCTCACAATCCCGCAAAGGAACATGAGAGCGCCGCCGCAAAGCATTTGCTGTCCTGCGGCAAGGAAGGGTGAGGGCGCGTTCTTCGCCCGGCGCGAGTAAAGGGAACCCGCCGACCAGGAGAATGCGGCGAAGAGGAGGATAAGTATCCCGGTGAGGGTGCGCGGATGCTCGGTGGGTGCGATGTGTAGTGACGGCCAGAGCAGGATGCCGACACCAAAAAAACCACCGGCGAGACCAAGCCAGACGACCGGCGTAGGACGAGGGGCTGAGCCCGTGATCCAGCCAAGCAGCGCGATGTAGATCGGAACAGTTGCGATAACGACGGCGGCGAGACCCGAGGCGACGAACTGCTCCGCGACCGTCACACCGCCGTTGCCCCCAAGGAGAAGGG
>JACCTI010000348.1 GCA_013812515.1 Chthoniobacterales bacterium | reverse complement strand
AGAATCAGATCGACTTCCACAGTCGGATTGCCACGGGAATCGAGAATTTCGCGGCCCCTGATTTTCTTGATGCTGGTGCGTGCCATAGGAACGAAATCGAGCCGCACATGATGCAAGGCGACTGCGTCCTGTTCAATGAATCTTTATCGCGCGTCTCAAAAGCGAGAATGCAAGGAAGGGTTGAGATGTCGTTCCGCATGCGCTTCGTGGCTCCCCGCTAAACGGAGTGAGCGAAGCACTCAGGATGAATCGATTCAGGGGACGATAGCCGTAGATTCCCGCTGACAATCTGGAGAAGCGCGCATAATCTGGCGCATGCTTCTACGGGTCGGAATCGCAGCGGTTTTCCTTCTGAGCGCCTTGTGGGCAATCGCAGCCCAGCCGGGGGCCCTTACGCCGGAGCAACTCGGGAAAGCCCTCAAAAGCGACACGCTGACGATTCCAACTCCGGGCGAACTTTTCGCCGCCTTAAACAAGCCCGGGACGCCGAATTGGGCTGGCCAATATCGTCCGCCCATGCCGATGACTTACAGCAACCGGGCGCAGATTGCGTTGAACCTCGGCGGTCTGGTCGCAGATGGGTTTATTGCGGTGGAAGCGCAGGACGGCCAGCAGGTGAAGAACATCGGCACGGATATCATCAAGCTGGCGAAGGCGCTGGGCGTGAGCGACAACGTCCTCAGCCGCGGCAAGAGCATCAACGAGTTCGCGGAAAACAACGAATGGAGCGTGCTCCGGGAGGAACTGGAGGCGACGCAAAACGAAGTGAAGATCTCGATGCAGTCCAACCGGGACCAGGATTTCGTAATACTCGTTAGTCTGGGTGGATGGATCCGCGGCACCCAGGTGGTAAGTGGTTCTGTCCTGGAAGACTACAATGAGGCGAGCGCGAGAGTTCTCAGGCAGCCGGCCTTGGTTAGCTACATGCAAGCGAAGATCAAGGAAATATCACCGGAACTGCAACGCGACTCGCTGGTCCGCAGGGTGAGCGACCACCTTCCGGAAATCCAGAGGCTCGTCACGTTCAGTGGCAATGGCACCCCAACTGCTGATGAGGTCCGCAAGCTCAACGAAGCCATCAGCAAGTTGATCGCAGAAATCCAGCGCAAACCTGATACGAAATGAAGCTCTGCCGCCTTCTTCTTTGCTTCGTCTTCATCGCTGCGGCGTTAACGGCGCTGGCCGCCGCAGAAACCGACAAGGAGGTCGAAGCTCGTAAAGTGGCGCTTGATCTCGCCGGCGCGTTTTCGAACGACGGATTTAAAATGCGTGACGGCCACTGGACAGGCGCAATCACGCCCGGCGAGCAAGCCGTGGTGGCAGTGAATCTTTACGCCGGGAATCAATACTGGTTCTCCGTCGGCACGAGTGCCAGGGCGAAGAACCTCAACGTCCGTGTTTACGATGAGAACGGGAAGGCCCTCGAGTCTGAAACCTACGAGGACGAGGAGAAAGCCGCCGCTGGATTTTCGCCAACCACCAGTGGGCAATACTATGTCGGGATTGGTCCCGTGGAAGGTGAACCCAGCACCTTCTGTCTCGTATACTCATATAAGTGAGCGAACGCGCTGGTTGTGAAACTGAAACCTAATTTGCCGTGGTCCGCTCTCCTCGGCTTTGCCTGTCTCGCCTCCGGCTGCAGCACCGAACAGAGCGCTGTTGCTACCGCGAGTAAGGGTGGAAAGCTTTTCTCGGTCGCTTCGGACCAGACGTCTTTCTATCGTTACGGGCCTCAGCAGGGGAATGGGCCCGATGAATCGCTCCCGAAAGACACGCTCATGACCCTGATTCGGCCGTCATTTGGTTACTGCAAAGTCCAGCTCGTGTCCGGGAATAAAGAGGGTTATGTGGCCACCGAGGACATTAAGCCCGCGCCTCCTATGCTCATCGCGGCGTTGACCGCACCCGTGCGCGGACCGAGCGCCATAAGCTCCGCCGGGCGCGAGCGCGAGAATTTTGACACCCGCTCGACCGAACCGCCCCCACCTGAGACCCTCCCCGATCCCGATTTGCCCCCCGCTGGTCCTCAGTCTTCGCCCGAGTAAATCTTCTTCGCGGGCTACTTCCCCGTCTCGTTCACCTTTCCGCGTGTGTCCATCGTCTCGAAGCAGGTGTTCTACGCCGGCCGTGTTCAGGGAGTGGGCTTCCGGTATTCGGCAAAGCAGATCGTCAAAGGCTTCGATGTCACGGGCTGGGTTCGCAACCTCCCGGATGGTCGCGTCGAACTCCAGGCAAGCGGGGAAGAAAGCGAAGTCATTGCATTACTCAAGGCACTTCGGGAAAGTCACTTGAACTCACACATCACAGATGAGACAGAAACCACCTTGGCCGAGCCTGTCTCAATGCGCGGTTTTGTGATCCGGCATGATTGAAGCCGCGGTTGTCGTTACCGGTGTCACCAAGACTTTCCCGGTCCCGTTCAAGCGAAGATCAGTTCTCGCAGTGCGCGATCTTAGCCTGCGCGTCGATGCCGGTCAGGTTTACGGGCTGCTCGGGCCGAACGGCTCGGGTAAGAGCACGACGTTAAAGATCATCCTCGGGCTGGTCGCGCCGACGCGCGGCAAAGCGGAAATTTTCGCGCGAGACAGCACCGAAGTCGCGAGCCGGGAGGCGGTCGGGTTCCTTCCAGAGAACCCTTACTTTCCAAAGTATCTCACCGGCGCCGAGACGCTGCGCTTTTATGGGAAGCTGTGTGGATTGAGCAGCCGCGCGCTCACGAAGAAAATCCAGGAGTTGCTGGAGCTCGTCGGTCTAACGAGTGCAGGTGATCGCCGCCTCGGCGGCTACTCCAAAGGAATGCTGCAACGGATCGGACTCGCGCAGGCGCTCGTGAACGAACCTCGCCTCGTGGTTCTCGATGAGCCGACTGCTGGGGTGGACCCGGTCGGGTCCCGTGAAATCCGCGATCTGATTCTTGATCTAAAGAAGCGTGGCATCACCGTGCTGCTTTCTTCCCATCTCCTTGATCAAGTGCAGGAGGTTTGTGATCGCGTCGGCATTCTCGCGAACGGCGAACTCGTTAGCGAGGGCGCGGTCAACGAACTCCTCGCGGTCGAGAATCAGACCGAGGTCGTCTTTGAAGCAGGTTCAGAGGAGCTGACCAGGCAGATCGAAGCGTTGATCAATACTGCCGGCGGGCGGCTGATCGATTGTCGCAAGTCGCGCAAGACTTTGGAGCGACTGTTTCTTGACGTAACCCTGAAGTGAATCCTGTGAGAGCTGGCGCTTCGCACAAGGCCTTTTCGTTAGACCGGATCGCCGCCATCGCTTCGAACACACTTACGGAGCTTACGCGACTCAAGGTCTTTTATGTTCTTCTTCTTTTCGCCTGCGTCTTGATCGGCAGCTCCGTCCTGATGGCGCGGCTCTCTTTTCAACAGGAGTTCCAGGTGCTGAAGGACATCTCGCTCGGCGCGATGAGCATCTTCACCTCGCTGCTCGCGATCGTCGCCACCGCGCGGATGCTGCCGCAAGACACAGAGGACCGCATCGTCTACACGATTCTCGCGAAGCCGGTTCCCCGCTTCGAGTACCTCCTCGGGAAGCTCCTCGGTGTCCTCCTGCTGCTCGCGATCAGCACTTTGATCATGAGCGCGCTTTTTTTGGCCCTACTCTACAGCCGGGAGCACGCTGCGCTGGCCGCGACGAATCGCCAAATGGCGGGACTTCCCCAGGAGCAACTTCACGCTGCCCTGCAGTCGATCCGCGATTCGACCTTCAACCCGGATCTGCTTCCCGGGATCAGCGTGATCTTCCTGAAGGCTTGCCTTCTCGCCTCCCTCACGATCTTTATCTCGACCTTCGCCACGTCGCAGATCTTCACTGTCGTTGTCACAGTGTTCGTCTACTTCATTGGTCACCTGCAAGGAACGGCGCGCGAGTTCTGGCTCCAGGGGCACAGCGCGGGCTGGCTGGCGCGCACGTTCCTCGCAGTCGTCGCGCTGCTCTTTCCTGACCTCCAACTCTTCAATCTTGCTGACGAAGTGGTTGCCGGCGCTGCGATTCCTCTGGCCATCTTCCTGAAAACCGCGGCCCTGGGTGCCTTTTACACCGTGATCTACCTGCTCTTCGCGACTGCGATCTTTTCGGCAAAAGAGCTGTGAAACGTTTCCTTCTCGTGCTCGCCGCAACGCTTCTCTTCGGGAGCGTTAAACTGCCGGCTGAACATGCACTCTTCGCCGCTCGCTCGGAGCTTCGTCTTCATGGCGTGCCGATGGATCTGAGCCTGCGTGAACAGATCGGGCAGCTCGGATTCATCGCCGCGCTCAGCGGCTTCCGCTCGCTCATCGCGGATTTCCTTTTCATTCAAGCGCACGTTGCCTGGGAGCGCACAGAATGGTCGCGCGTGTTGCTACTCTTTCGGCAGGTCACCACGCTGCAGCCGCGAGGCGTCCTCTTCTGGGATATGGCGGCGTGGCACATGGGCTGGAACGCGAGCGTGTCTGTCTTCAATGACAAATCGCAACCCCGGCTCGCGCTCCGCATCAAAGCGCAACGCGAATACTGGGACCTGGCCCGCGACTTTCTCGAGCGCGGAATCAAGAACAACCCAGATCAGCCCAAGCTCTACGAAGCGCTCGGCCGTCTTTATCGCGAGAAATACAAAGACCACGCGCGCGCTTCGGAGTCGTTCGCGAAAACCGCGGAGCAACCCGGTGCGCCCAGTTACGCAAAGCGCTTCACTCTTTACGAGCTCTCGTATTGCGAGGGCCGTGAGCAGGAAGCCTACGAGCGTTTACTCCAGCTCTACAACGCGGACGAGAATGAGCGTCTGCCGACGCTGATCAGCCGCTTGAAACTCCTCGAAGAGAAGCTCAACATCCCGCTCGCTGAGCGCATCCCCGACCGCGCGCACTAACATCTCCTCCCTGCATGCGCTTCGCCGTCTTTAGTGATCTGCACGCTAATCTGGAGGCGACCGAAGCCGTCCTTGCGGATGCCCGGCAAAAGGAGTGCACCCATTATATCTGCCTCGGCGATGTCGTCGGCTACAACGCGAACCCGCACGAGTGTGTAGATCTCGTGCGGAAAATGAATTGCCCGATCGTGAAAGGAAATCACGACGAGCAGGCCTGCCTCGCGGAATCATCGCGCGACTTCAATGATCTTGCTGAGCGGGCCATCGATTGGACTCGCGCCAACCTCACGGCTGACGACAAGCAGTGGCTTTCCGAGGCGCGCATGACGCGGCAGGTGCGCGACTTCACCATTGTCCACGCGACGCTCGATACACCGGGTGAATGGGGCTACGTCTTCAACAATCTCGACGCCGTCGCGAGTTTCACCTACCAGCACACCACGGTCTGCTTCTTCGGGCACACCCACGTCGCCGGCGCGTTTGTGCGCGACGACGGCGTAAAGCGCGTCAGGACCGAGCAGCTCATGATTGAGCCCGGCAAGAAATACTTCATTAACACGGGCAGTGTCGGGCAGCCGCGGGACGGTGATCCGCGCGCGGCCTACTGCATTTACCACACCGACCGGAGCGTGGTCGAGCAACGGCGGATCCGATACGACCTGCCGAAAGCGCAACGGAAGATCGTTGCCGCGGGCCTGCCGCGTTTGCTCGCGGAGCGGCTCGAGTTGGGTCGTTAGGCGAAGCTCCTGATCTTTCTCTTCCTCTGAATCTGCTCTCGGTGATCATAATGAGAGAAGAGGAAGAAACAATCGTGTGAATCGCCGCCCAAGAATACTCGTCATCAAACCCAGCTCACTCGGGGACGTGGTTCACACTCTCCCCGCCGTTGCAGCCATCCGCGACGCGAATCCGGCCGCAGAAATCACGTGGGTGATCAATCCGGAATGGGCCAGCATTCTGCGGGGCAATCCAGACATCGATCACGTGCATCTTTTTCCGCGCGGCGAGTTCCGCGGCCTCGGAGCGGCCGCCAGTCTGCTGCCCTGGTTGCGCCGCACACGCCAGCTCTGCCCAGACGTCACGATCGACTTTCAAGGACTGCTTCGCAGCGCCTTGATCGCGAAAGTCAGCGGCGCCGAGGAAGTCTACGGAATGAGCGATGCGCGCGAAGGTTCGCGTTTCTTCTACGATCACGTGGCACAAGTGAATCGCGAAGAGCATGCCATTGAGCGTTACCTGAAGCTTGCCGCTGCGACCGGAGCGCGCGTGACAGAGGCGCTGCGCTGCCCGCTCCCCACAGGCGATCATCTCCCAAACTTCGACGAAGACCCGCCCTTCGTGCTGCTGCATCCCAACGCCCGTGGCGACCGGAAGTCCATTTCGACGGAGGCGATCGAGGAGTTCTGCCGCGCCTTCCGCCCCGCGCGAGTTGTGATCGTGGGCAAAGCCAAACGCCGCATCAAGGCGCCGGAGAACTGCATCGACCTAACGAATCAAACCACCCTTCTCGAACTGGTGCGCCTGGTTCGCGCTGCCTTTTTTACGATCAGCGTCGACAGCGGCCCGATGCACATCGCGGCGGCAATCACCAGTCAGCTGGTCTCGATTCACACCTGGACGAATCCCCGTCGCGTGGGCCCTTACAATCCGAACGCGTGGGTTTGGAAAAATGGCGAACTGATCCGGGTGCGCGATCTGGAAGCGGCTGGCAAGCTGCGCAAGAGCCGAGCGTTCAAAGTGAGCGACGTCGCACAAATCGCACAGCTCGTGCGCGCCAACTCGGGCTTAACGCTCGCGATTCCGTAAAACGAAATCCGCCAGCAGCAGGTCCGCCGGATACGTGATTTTGAAGTTCGCTTCCCCGTGCCGAACCAGCACCACTTTGCCTTTCACATGCTCAATCGCGGAAACCTCATCGGTAATCGCCAGCTGGTCCCGCGCGACAGCTGCGTATGCTCGCAAAAGTAATTCGCGCGCAAAAATCTGCGGTGTCTCCATCGTGAAAACATTTTCACGCGCAATGCTTCCGGTCACGAAATGAGCGGCATCCGCCCGCTTGAGCGTGTCGCACATCGGTGAGGCGAGCGCGGCCGCGCCATGTTGCCGGGCCGCCGCCAGGACCTGCTCGATCTGCTCGGGCCTAACGAGTGGCCGCGCGGCATCATGCACCGCAATGAAGTCGGCGCCGCTGCGGACATACTTCAGACCATTCATGACAGAATCCTGCCGGTGGAGACCGCCCCCAACGATCTCACCGACTTTGCCGAAGCCTTCGCTCGAAACAATGGCGCGAAGCGCGGCCAGCTTTCCATCCCGCCCCACAAGGATAATGTCGCTTACCGAGGACGTCGCTTGGAAGGCAGCGATGGAATGTGCGATCACAGGTTTCCCCGCGATGACAGCGAAAGCCTTGTCGGAACCCATTCGCCGGCTGCTTCCGCCGGCGACGATAATTGCGGACAGCATGAGGCTGTCGATCAACCGCCGAGTTGCCGCTGCACTTCCTGGCTGAGCGTCTTGCCATCCGCTCGTCCGGCGAGTTTCGCTTGCAAGATTTTCATGACCGCGCCCATCTGCGCGCGCGAAGTGGCGCCGGTCTCCGCAATCGCCGCCCGCACCGCGCTCGCGAGTTCATCGCTGCTCATCGCTTGCGGCAGATAATCGGTGAGCAGCGCGAGCTCTTCCTTCTCTTTCGCTGCCAGCTCCGGCCGTCCGCCCTTTTCAAAGCTTTCGATTGAGTCTTGCCGCTGCTTCACCTGCTTCCGAATCACTTGCGTCGCTTCCGCATCGTCCAGCTCGCCGTCAGCACCAGATTTCTCGATGGCGGAATATTTGAGCGCAGATTTCAGCATGCGCAGGACTCCGAGCTTCGCCGCGTCTTTCGCGCGCATCGCGTCTTTCAAGTCCGAATCGATCCGCGCCTGGATGCTCATGACGCGACATTACTCTGAGAAAACGGCGCCACGCAATTTCTCCGCGCAGGAACGCACGGAAGTGACGTCACTCACGCTCAGGACGGGAACGCCTTTGCGGAGGCGTTGCATCAAGCCCGCCAGGACGCCGCCCGGCCCGAGTTCGAGGAAGAGATCGCAGCCACGACCGAGCAACCACTCCATGCAATCGCTCCAGCGCACCGTCCCAGTGATTTGATCCTGCAAGGTCTGCCGGATCTCAGGCAATGTGTTCGCGGGCTGACCGGTGACATTGCTGACAACAGGGAAGCGCGGCATTTCGAATTGCGCGTCGAGCAGCGCTTCGCTCATCTGCACAAAAGCGCTCTGCATGAGCCGGGAGTGATATGCGCCCGCGACATTCAGGAGCGTGGCGCGACGAATGCCGTGCTCCCGCGCGCGCGTGACGGCCAGTTCCACTTTGGCCGCTTCTCCCGAGATCACGATCTGACCGGGCGCGTTCAAGTTCGCGACATCGACGTCGGTATCCGCGGCGAGTCCCCGCACCGCCGTCTCATCCGCGCCGACCATCGCTGCCATCGCGCCAGCAGTCGCCTCGCACGCGACCTCCATAAAGCGGCCGCGTTGCTCCACGAGCTTCAAGCCGGTGGCGTAGTCGAACGTGCCGGCCGCGGAGTGTGCCGTCCATTCGCCTAACGAGAGACCGGCCGCCGCTGCGATCGGGAACTCACCCGTCAGTTCGCGCACGGCTGCCAGGCAGGCAAGCCCGTGAACGTAAAGTGCCGGCTGGCAGTTGGAGGTTTTGGTCAGCTCTTCGAGGGGACCTTGCCAGGCGAGCTCACGCAGATTGCGCTCGAGAATGTGATCAGCACGGCGGAACAGCTCGGCCGCCGAGGGAAACTGCGCGGCCAACTCGCTCCCCATTCCGACCGTCTGCGCACCTTGCCCGGAGAAAAGAAGAGCGATTCTCGGCATGCGCGTAGCTACCTGCAATCACCGCCGCGCGCGAGCGGGAATCGCGCGGCTGGCGCCCAGTTGATTGCTTCTGCTTACAAGAAATGCGGCGTAAGATTCTTCCTCGCCTCTGAAGCTGCTATAACGACGGCGCTCTTTCGCGCCCAAACCACGCCGTATTTACGCCGACAGAGCGGCGTCGCTGCCACAGGCCTCCGACAAGGCGAAGTAGTCCAAAAAAATGAGGCAAAAAAGTTCTTGCCCTTCCATGGCAAACTTGTCAGCATCGGCGCATGAGCCAACAAGCCCATAGTACAAAGAGGTCTCGGCACGCAGTCTATCTCGTGCTTGCCGCCGTTGTCTCGCTGCTCGCAGCGGGTTCGGCGCAGGCACAGTGGGCCGCCAAGCCAGTACCGCCACTGCCGCGCTCGGTTCTTGACCAAGCGTGGTCCGGTTCGGTTCTGCTTGGCCTCGTGTTCGAGAGTAACGGTCAGGTCAAAGATGTAAGTCTCCTCAGGAGCAGCGGCATCAGCGCGCTCGATGAGATCGCATTAAAAGGAGCTGCGCGCTGGCGTCTGGATCCGGCCACGTTGCAGGCGTCCGACATGACGACAGGACGGCGGCACTTGATCAAGTTCTACCAGGATGCGCGTGTTTCGCGCCGGGTCGAGCCGATCACCGCTTTCTGGAAAGAACTGTAGCCGTTCATTTCCATTGAGTTTTTGCCACCGCGGCACTCAAGCCGCGGTGTGGGCGTGGTTTGCCACGCAGTTCGCGCTTGCGCGCCGATGAGGGGTCGCGAGCATAGCCTCACGTCCCTGGATTTATGGCTTTCACGACGCGCGAAATCGACTCTCCCGATCCGGCGACGCGTGTCGCGCAGGCGCAGGGAGAACTTGCCGAGCGCAGCGACGACATCGGGGAGAAAATGGTCCTCAACATGGGACCGTCACACCCTGCCACGCACGGCGTGCTGCGTCTGGTTCTCGAGCTTGACGGCGAAACCATCACGAAGGCCACGCCGGATATCGGCTACCTCCATCGCGGCGATGAAAAAATCGCCGAAAACATGCAATACAACCAGTTCGTTCCTTACACCGACCGGCTGGATTATCTCGCCCCCCTCGCGAACAACGTCGCCTATGCCTGCGCCGTCGAAAAGCTAATGGACTGGGAACTGCCGCCGCGCGGCAAGGCGATTCGCGTGATCTGCTGCGAACTCGCGCGCATTCAGGCCCACCTGCTCGGGGTCGGAGCCATGGCGCTCGATCTGGGCTCAATGACGGTTTTCCTCTACACGTTCACGGAACGCGAGAAGATCTATAATCTGTGCGAGATCATCTCAGGCGCGCGCTTCACTACGTCTTACACGCGCGTCGGCGGCCAAATCCGCGATTTGCCGGCGGCGTTCATTCCGGGACTAGAGACATTTCTCGATGGTTTTGTGCCGCAGCTGAATGAAGTCGATAGCCTGCTGACGCGGAATCGCATCTTCGTCGATCGTACGCGCGACGTCGGGATCATTTCAAAGGACCGCGCTATCGCCTATGGCCTTTCCGGACCGAATCTGCGTGGCAGCGGTGTGGAGCACGACGTTCGGCGCAAGCATCCCTACCTTGATTACGAGAAGTATGATTTCGAGGTGCCGATCGGATCAGCCGGTGACGGTTACGACCGTTACCTCGTGCGCATCGAGGAGATGCGGCAAAGCGTGAGGATTCTACGGCAGGCTATCGAAACGCTGCCTGGTGGACCCATCAACGTGGCCGACTGGAAGAACACACTTCCGCCGAAGGCGCGCGTGATGACGAAGATGGAAGAGTTGATCCATCATTTCATCGTCGTGACGGAAGGGCTCGACGCGCCCGCGGGCGAGGTCTATTTCGGCGCGGAGAATCCCAAGGGTGAGCTTGGGTTTTACATCAACAGCAAGGGCGGCGGCGTGCCGCATCGGCTGAAGATCCGCTCACCCTCGTTCTGCAATCTGAGCATCTTGCCGGAACTTTTGCCGGGCCACAGCATCAGCGATGTCGTCTCTATCCTCGGCAGTCTGGACTTCGTGATGGGCGAATGCGACAGGTGACCGCAACTTTTATGAACAGACTCAAACACAGCTTCTGCCTCCTTCTCGCCGCCACCTCTCTGCTTCTCCTGGAGGGATGCGATCGAAACGCCATTTCCGGTTCCAAGCTGACGAGTGCAAATTACGACCAGATCTCGATGGGAATGTCAAAATCACAGGTGGAAACGATCCTCGGAAAACCGACCACCGCAGAGACAAAGGATGTGCTGATCTTCAAGAAAACGACTTACCGCTACGAAGACGGAACGAAGTTCGCGATGGTCACCTTCAAGAACGACGAAGTCGACGGCAAAGACACGAACCTCGGACGCGAGCCGTAATCCGCGGGTAGCCTGAAGAATGGGCTCGCGAGATCTGGTGCTTTTCTGCTCCGTGATTTCCGGCGCGGTGCTGCTCGGCGGCTGCCAGCCGGGCCAAGGGTTGACGAAGGCGAACGTGGACCAAGTTCTGACCGGGATGGCGAAGAAGCAGGTGGAATCCATCCTGGGAATGCCGACTTCCGTCGAGGTGAAGGAGCTCGATCTCGCCAAGAAGACAACCTACGTCTACACGCAGGGCCCGGACACAATCACGCTCGTCTTCTGGGACGATAAGCTCGAAACTAAAGAGTCGACGCTGAAGGACTAGCGATTCAGGTGTGGCAGGAGCGGAAGTGATTCCAAAACCGGATTACCGTCACCACCGCCCTCTGAGAGAGAGTCCCTAATCCCCCGCGTAAAGGGTGAGGACTGTCCCAACTCTGATTTCACAATCCCTTTTCTTGAAACCACCTGCAACCATCGAACAAGTTCCCGCTGAACTGGAAAGGGAGATGCAGCGAGCCATCGCTCGTTACCCCGCCGACCGGAAGCGCAGCGCGTCGATGCCGCTCCTGCATCTCTGGCAGGAGCATTTTGGTTTCATCAGCGACCACGGAATCTGCTGGATCGCGGAGAAGCTAGGGCTCCAGCCGATTAACATCCTCGAGCTGGTCACGTTTTATCCGATGTACCGGCAGCAACCGGCGGGCAAAAAACACATTCGCGTCTGTCGCACGTTGAGCTGTGCAATGGCCGGCAGCTACGAGTTGATGACGAACCTTTCCACCGCCGCCGGAGTGAAGGCGAATCATCACGACACCGGCATGCACAACCCGGAGTCGAAGGATGACGCCGGCGAATTCAGTCTCGAGTTCGTGGAATGTCTGGCGAGCTGTGGAACCGCGCCAGTCTGTTTGGTCGGGGATAACTTGCAGGAACTTGTCCTTCCCCGTTCAGCCGGGCACGTTCTCCAGCGCAATCAGCCGACCGGTCGCCCGCTGGCTGCGGCGCATCCGTACGAGCGGCGTTTGATCTTTAAGAACATCGGCCGGCAGGGCTGGACGGCTGACATCGATTGTTACCTGCGCGACGGCGGTTACGAGGAGTTAAAGAAAGCTGTGACGATGGCCCGGACCGACATCGTCAACGAGGTGAAGACCTCTGGCTTGCGCGGTCGCGGCGGCGCTGGATTTCCCTGCGGACTAAAGTGGGGCTTCATCAAACCGGATGAGAAGAAGCCGGTCTATCTCATCTGCAACGCGGACGAGTCGGAGCCCGGAACCTTCAAGGATCGTTATATCATCCACGAAGATCCCCATCAGCTCATCGAAGGCATCCTCATCTCCTGCTTCGCCTTGAATGCGCGCACCGCCTACATCTACATCCGCGGGGAATTCCCGGAAGGCGCGCGCATCCTCGAGCGCGCGATTGAAGAAGCACGCGCGCAGAATCTTGTCGGCAAAAATATGCTGGGCACGGGCTTCGACTGCGAGATTTACATCCATCGCGGTGCAGGCGCTTACATCTGCGGCGAGGAAACGGGCCTGATCGAATCGCTCGAGGGCAAGCGCGCGTATCCGCGTATCAAACCGCCGTACTTTCCGGCCGTGCTCGGCCTCTACATGTCTCCCACGATCGTGAACAACGTCGAGACGCTCTGCCATGTGAAACATATCATCGGAATGGGCGGCGCGGAGTACGCGAAGCTTGGCCGGCCTAATAATACCGGCACCCGGATCGTTTGCGTCAGCGGGGATGTGCAACGTCCTGGGTATTTCGAGATCGAGGTGGGGGCCGTGACCATGGGTCAGCTCATCCACGAAATGGCAGGCGGCCTGAAGGATGGCCGCCTATTGAAAGCCGTCATCCCGGGCGGCAGCTCGGCGAAAGTTCTGCGCGCGAGTGATACCTACACGCTCAAGGAAACGCAGCCGGACGGCTCCATGGCCGATCGCCAGATTTCGATCAACGACATCCCGATGGATTTCGACTCGTTAGCCGCCGCCGGTTCCATGGCCGGTTCCGGTGGCGTGATCGTGCTGGACGATTTGCGCGACATGGTTTGGACGCTGAACAATCTGAATGAATTCTACGCGCACGAGAGCTGCGGCCAGTGCACGCCCTGTCGCGAAGGCTCCCTTTGGATGAAGAAGATCACGGATCGCATGCTGCTCGGTGGCGGTGTCGTGGAAGATCCGAAGACGCTCGTGAACGTGGCCGACAACATCGCCGGCCGCACGATCTGCGCCTTTGGCGAAGCCTGCGCCTGGCCGACGCAAAGTTTCGTCGCCAAGTTCCGTGAGGAGTTCGAAGCACGCGCGGCGAAGCCAGCGCCGCCGCCGTTGCCGCCGGAATACACGCCCGGCGAGTTGATCGCTGCGAATGGCGGGATTGAAACCGTCCCGCTGGCGCGCAATCCCGGTTGGGAACGCGCCGGCACTGCTGGAGTCATCTGAAGAGAATGAATTTGGAAGCCACAAAACCAGAAAAAGAACTTGGGAACGAGTTGCTGATTGAGCGCGTGATTGGCGCCGCAATTCGCGTGCATATCGAGTTAGGCCCGGGCTTTCTTGAGTCCCTTTACGAGGAAGCGCTCGCGATCGAACTGCGTGAACTCGGTATCGAGTTCCAGCGCCAGAAACCGGTGCCTGTCTTCTATCGGGCGCAGCCAATCGGAGAACATCGTATCGACCTCCTCGTCGAAAGCGCAGTTGTGCTCGAGCTGAAAGCAACTGCGACACTGGAGAAGGTTCACTTCGCGATCCTGCGCTCCTACCTCAAAGCTTTAGGATTATCGGATGGCCTCCTTTTCAACTTCGACGCCAGGCGGCTGACGATAAAAAGAGTTGGCCGCGAATTTCACTCCCGTCCGGAAGAGGAAAATATCTCTTTCTGATTCCTGGCTTTCTGGTTTCCAAATTCAACCCTTTCCGCATGCCCGAAGAAACGCAAAACCGATGGTGAACGTCCAGGTCAACGGCGTCTGGAAACAATTCCCGGAGAAGGTTCACTTCGGGGTCCTGCGCTCCTACGTTAAGGCTCTAGGATTATCGGATGGCCTCCTTTTCAACTTCGCCGCCACCCGGCTGACGATAAAAAGAGTTGGCCGCGAATTTCACTCCCATCCGGTAGAGGAAAATATCTCTTTCTAATTCCTGGCTTTCTGGGTTCCAAGTTCAACCCTTTCCGCATGCCCGAAGAAACCGCAAAATCGATGGTAAACGTCCAGGTCGACGGCGTCTGGAAACAATTCCCACGAGGCACGCGCTTGATCGAAGCCTGCGAGCAGGCCGGCAGCTACGTGCCGCGCTATTGCTACCATAAGAAGCTCAGCTCCCCGGGAAACTGCCGGATGTGCCTGATCGAAATGGGCATGCCCAAGATGGGCCCCGACCGCACGCCGGTCGTGGGTGATGACGGCATGCCGGTGATTAATTGGATGCCGCGTCCGCAGATCTCCTGCGCGCAAGACGTCGCCGAAGGCATGGGCGTGCGGACCAACTCACCAATGGTCGAGGAATGCCGCCGCGGCGTAATGGAATTCCTCCTCATCAATCACCCGCTCGATTGTCCGATTTGCGATCAGGCGGGGGAATGCCGTCTCCAAGAGTTCAGCGTAGAATACGGAAGCGCCGAATCTCGTTTCCTCGAAAATAAGGTCAAAAAGCCGAAGAACGTGGAGCTCGGCGCCCGTGTCACCCTGGATGATGAACGCTGCATCCTCTGCTCACGTTGCATTCGTTTTTGCCAGGAGATCGCGAAGGACGATGTGCTCGGGTTTATTGACCGCGGCAGTCATAGTGTCCTGACGGCGCATCCGGGCAAGCGGCTCGATAACAACTATTCGCTCAACACGGTCGACATTTGTCCGGTCGGCGCGCTCACCTCCTCCGACTTCCGCTTCAAGATGCGCGTCTGGTTCCTGAAGGAAACGAAGAGCTTCTGCACGAGCTGCGCGACGGGTTGCAATACGGTGATTGGCACGCGCGAAGGTGTTATCTATCGCCAAACGCCGCGGGAGAATGACGCCGTCAATTCCACCTGGATGTGCGACTATGGCCGGCTGAATTTCGACTACCTGCAGTCGGACAAGCGCCTCCTGGATCCGAAGGTTCATGATGGCGATAAGCTGGTCCCGACCGACTGGAAGACGGCGCTCATCGATGCGGCGGAGCGGCTGAAGCATTTCGACGGATCGGAAATCGCGATCATTGCGTCGGGGCGGATGACTAACGAGGAGTTGTGGCTGACTTCGCGCCTGGCGGCGGCTCTCGGCGTGCAGTTGATCGAGATCGTGCCGCATCGTGGTGCAGGCGACGACATTCTGCTCAGCGCAGATCGCAATCCGAACACGAACGGCGCGCGTTTGCTGCGAGTCACAGATGAGCCCGGTGCGAAGTTGGCCGCCATCGCAGAGGGAATCGCCAGCGGTCGGGTTAAGGCGTTAATCGCATTGAAGGAAAATCCACTGGAAGCTGGCGTTTCACCTGAGGATCTCTCGGAACTGCCCGCTTTCGTTTTGATGGACATTCTGGAGAATCCGTCGACCGCTTGCGCGTCCGCGCTGCTTCCCTCCGCCGGCTTTGCCGAAAAACGCGGCTCGATGATCAATGGGAAAGGCCGGCTGCAACGTCTCAATCGTGCGGTTCAGCCGCCCGGTCAGGCGCGTGATGATTGGGAGATCCTGCGTGACCTGATTCAGGAGTATTCCGGTCAAAACGGAATCTACACGATCGAAGAAGTTTTCGCGCAGATGAGCCGATCTGTGCCCACGTTCGCCGGTCTGAGCTTAAGTAAAATCGGCGACCTCGGCGTGCAGGTGATGGAAGTTGCGGAAAGCCCCTCGCCCGATGAGCCGGGGAAGGATGAAGCGAACAAGCCGGAATCGGAGAAGGCGGCGAATTGACCAGCGCGCGCGCCATAGAAAGCCTGTCATGTTGAGCGAAGCGGAACGCCTCTCGCCGGGCGATTGGTCACCCTTCTGCACTTTGCAATTCGCAGCAGCCTTTGTGAGGTCCTTCGCCGTCTTCGCGGCTCAGGACGACACACTGCGCCGCGACGGTTAGCGCCATGCCCTACTTTCTCATTCTCACCTCGCTGATGAAGATCATCGGCGTGATCTTCCTCATCATTCTGCCGATGGTGTCTTACAGCGTTTACGCCGAGCGCCGCGTCAGCGCGCTTATCCAGGATCGTCTCGGCCCAAACCGGGTCGGACCAGCGGGCCTTTTCCAACCCGTCGCGGATACATTGAAATTCCTCCTCAAAGAAGATTTTACGCCGGCGGGCGTGAACAAATTTTATTACTGGCTCGCGCCCTGCCTCGCGATGGTTCCGGCGATCGCGACGATTGCGGTCGTCCCGTTTGGCAGCAGCCTTTTCGGGGTGCCGATGCTCATCGCCGACATCAACGTCGGCGTCCTCTACGTCTTCGCCATCGCTTCGCTAGGTGTTTACGGCATCGTCATCGCCGGCTGGTCGAGCAACTCGAAGTACCCCTTTCTGGGTGGAGTGCGTTCAACCTCGCAGATGATTTCATACGAGCTCTCCCTCGGTCTCGCCGTCATCCCGATCTTTCTCCTCGTCGGCCAGCTCCGGTTAACCTCGATCGTGCGCTATCAGATCGAGCATGGCTGGATGCTTGCGCCGTTCATCGGGGATTGGACTAATCCGCAGAAGTGGCTGCTCGCCATCCCGATGCTCGTCTCCTTTTGCGTCTTCACCGTCGCGATTTTTGCAGAGACGAATCGACTGCCGTTCGACCTTCCCGAGGCTGAGACCGAACTTGTCGGTGGTTATCACACCGAATACGGCTCGATGAAGTTCGCGCTCTTCTTCCTCGGCGAATACGCCGCAATGATCACCGGCTCTGCGATCATTGTGACGCTCTTCCTGGGCGGCTGGCATCTGCCGGTGCCGTCCTGGAACGGAGGATTTCACTGGGCGCTGGTCGATGGTTCCGCGCCTGGCTGGCGAGGCATCGCCGGCGGCCTGTTTAACATCGCGACCTTCTTTGCGAAAGTCGCGGTGTTGCTCCTGATCTTCATCTGGGTGCGCTGGACGCTGCCACGGTTCCGCTACGACCAGCTCATGCGGCTCGGGTGGGTTTTCTTCTTCGAAATCGCGCTCGTGAACATTTTCATCGCCGCAATTATCCTCGCGTACTATCCCGTTTAGCATGCCTTTTTTCCTGCCTCGGACTCCTGCTCGTGCTGCCAATCGGCGAGAGGCGAACACAATCTAACGAAATGGCCATCACCGTTTCCCGCCCAAAGCTCACCTGGAAAGAGCGCATCTATCTGCCGGCGATCCTTGGCGGGATGGCAATCACATTTCGCCACTTCAAAAACATGCTGCTCGGCCGCACGAAAGTGACGATGCAATACCCAGAGGAGAAGTGGGACAGCCACCTGCCCGATCATTATCGCGGCGCGCCCGCGCTGGTGCGCGATGTCTCGGGCCGGATCCGGTGCGTGGCCTGTCAGCTTTGTGAATTCATCTGCCCGCCGCGCGCGATCAAAATCGTTCCCGGCGAACTCCCCAGCGACGACAAATTCGTTAAGGTGGAAAAATATCCTAACGAGTTCGACATCGACATGATCCGCTGCATCTATTGCGGCATGTGCGAGGAGGTCTGCCCGGAACAGGCCATTTACCTGCGCAAAGATTACGCCATTACCGGCTTCACTCGTGAAGACATGGTGCACGACAAAGAGAAGCTCCTGGAGATCGGCGGCGTGATGGAAGGCGTCGTCCTAAAGTGGAACGAGCAGAAGTGAGTGATCATGATTGATGGCTGCTGATTGCCAAGTGGGGAGAACCGTCCGTAGCGAACATGAGAACGATCTGCCAATCAGAAATCCTCTGATGCCTTCCCTGCTCTTCTGGATCTTCTCCGCCCTCATGCTCGTGTTCGGAGCGGCAGTCGTCATCAACCGCAATCCCGTCGCCAGCGCATTGAGCCTGGTCGTTTGCTTCCTCGGCCTCTCCGCTCTTTTCATTTCGCTCGACGCCTTCTTCATCGGCGTCATTCAGGTGCTGGTTTATGCGGGCGCGGTCATGGTGCTGTTCCTTTTTATCATTATGCTGCTCGACCTGCGGGCGGAGGAACGCCGCAAGATCAATGCGGTCGCGTTCACGGGGGGGGTTGCTGTCGCCCTGGCGCTGTTCGTCCAAATTTTCTCGATCATTCGTCAGCTCCGCGGCGCCGATCAGCCATTCCCCGCCCTCGCTACGCCACGCAGCGATGACGTCCGCGAGATTGGCTTTCTTCTGTTCGATAATTACAACCTGCCCTTCCAAATCATTGGCGTGCTGGTGCTGGTCGCGACCATCGGAGTGATCGTGCTGAGCAAACGGGAGCTTCGTTAGGCATGCCAACCCTCGGGCATTACCTCATCGTGAGCGGCCTGCTTTTCACAATCGGCTTCGCCGGCGTGATGCTGCGTCGCAATATCATCATCATTTTCATGTCGCTCGAGTTGATGTTGAACGCGGCGAACCTCTCGCTCGTCGCTTTCTCCCGCTACCGGGTAGGCGCGAATGGCCTGCCGAACTACAACGCGCAAGTCTTCGTCTTCTTCATCATCACGGTCGCGGCGGCCGAGGTGGCGGTTGGCCTCGCGATTATTGTCGCACT
>JACCTI010000345.1 GCA_013812515.1 Chthoniobacterales bacterium | reverse complement strand
TTCGGCGCCGGGATCTATTCGGCCGAGGGAGACTTGAATCGCGCGGAGCTCCGCGCCATAGTGTTCGCCGACCCGGAAAAGAAACGCGCGCTCGAGCAGATTCTGCATCCACGCATCCGGCGTCAGTGGTCGATCGAAGCCGAACGCCGGCGAGATCCACCGGAACTTTTTTTTGCTGACATTCCTCTTCTCTATGAAACCGGCGGCGAAGCATTGTGCGATCGAGTCGTGGTCGTCGCCTGCTCCCCCGAGACGCAATTGCAGCGTCTGATGTTGCGTTCGTCTCTCACGCGCGTTGCGGCTGCAGAAATGATTTCGGCTCAGATGCCCCTCGCGGAAAAGATCGCTCGAGCCGATTACGTGGTCTGGAACAACGGCCCAAAAGAAATCCTTGCCCGCCAGGCGGAAGCACTCGTCGCGAGCTGGCGCGTTTGATTCATGGAGGAAGATTTCACAAACCGCGATGAAGCCGCCGCCGCAATGACGGTGCAAACGGCTCGAGATGCCCCGGCGGAGCAACCATCCGCCCGTTTACCTGGGAAGCTAGATCTTAACGAGCTACAGGCGCTCGCGCCGGCCGAACTCGACGAACTTTGCCATCGCTTCGATCTCCGCATTCATCAGGGCAGGACGCGCCATCATCAAATCCTCGATCTCGTCCGGCGGGCGCTGAGTCAAAACATTCCCGTCACCGTCGCAGGTTTCTTTGATCAACTGGCAGATGGCTTCGGCCTCCTACGATTTCCCGCGCTGAATTTTTTGCCGGTGCCGGAAGACGTCGGCGTGCCGCGCGCCACCACCCAGGAATTCCGGTTTAAGGCAGGCCAGCAGATTGCGGGCACGTTGCGCCTGCCGCGCGAGCGCGAGAAAATCATTATGCTCGATCAGGTGATTACGATCGAGGGAATCCCGGCGGAGGAATGGCAGGAGCCGACGTTGTTCGACAACCTGACGCCGCTCTTTCCGGAAGAACGCATCATGCTCGAAAACACCAAAACGGAATCGATCAGCGCGCGCGCGGTCGATTTGCTCACACCGTTAGGCAAAGGGCAGCGCGGTTTGATTGTGGCAGCGCCGCGGGTTGGGAAAACGATTCTGCTGAAGGAAATCGCAAAGGCGCTTCGCATCAATCACCCCGAGATCGTTCTCATCCTCCTGCTCGTGGATGAGCGACCGGAAGAAGTCACGGACCTGCAACGCGAAATCGATTGCCAGATTTACAACTCCACCTTTGACGAAAACTCGCAGCGCCACGTGCAGGTCGCGGAGCTGGTGCTCGAGCGCGCGAAGCGTCTCGTCGAGCAGAAGAAGGACGTCGTCCTCCTGCTCGACAGCATCACGCGCTTAGCGCGCGGGTATAATTCTCTTCAGCCCGGAAAGGGCCGCACGATGTCGGGCGGGGTGGAAGCGAAGGCATTGTTGAAACCAAAGAAGTTTTTCGGATCGGCGCGCAATGTGGAGGAGGGCGGCAGTCTCACGATTCTCGCGACCGCGCTCGTTGATACCGGCAGTAAGATGGACCAGGTGATCTTTGAGGAATTCAAGGGCACCGGAAATATGGAGCTGCATCTCGACCGCAGCCTCGTGGAGAAGCGGCTCTATCCCGCGATCCACGTGCAGCAATCTGCCACCCGACGCGAGGAGCTTCTCTATCATCCCGAAGAATGGGAACGCGTGAAGGTCCTGCGCAAAGCGATGGCCGCGCTGCCGCCGATTGAAGCGATGGAAATGCTGATCGGGAACTTGCAGGCGACAAAGACGAACGCCGAGTTGTTGTTGAGCGGATTACGGTGATCACGACGGACGCGGGGCTGGCGGAGATCCTTCCGCAACTGGAGCAGATTGATCGCCTCGCGGTCGATACGGAAGCAGACAGTCTGCACTGCTACTTCGAGAAGCTCTGCCTCCTGCAGCTCAGTTTCGGCGGAACGGATTATCTCGTGGACCCGCTGGCGGGCTTTGATCTATCACCGCTGGTCGCGTCTTTGCACGGTAAGGAGCTGGTGCTGCAAGGCGCCGATTTCGATCTGCGGCTCCTGAAGCGCGCGCTCAATTTCAGCGCGACGCGCGTCTTCGACACGGTGGTCGCCGCGCGCCTACTCGGCATCCGCGCCTTCAGTCTGGCCGCGCTCGTGGAACGCTACTTTGGGGTGACGTTAACGAAAGGGTCGCAGAAAGCGAACTGGGCGCAGCGTCCGCTTCCAGTGCACATGCAGGAGTACGCGATGAACGACACGCGTTATCTCCTGCCGCTGGCGGATAAGATGGAGGCAGAGCTAAAGGAGAAGGAGCGCTACGATTGGTTCGAGCAATCTTGTCAACGCGGCGTCGCGCAGACTGCGATTGAACGCGTGCGCGACGGAGAAGAAGTGTGGCGGGTCACGGGCTCGGGCACGCTCTCGCCGCGCGCCGCAGCTGTCCTGCGGGCGCTCTGGCTTTGGCGAGACAAGGAAGCGCAAGCGGCGGATCGGCCTTCCTTTCACATCCTGCAAAATCATCTCCTCGTGCAAGCGGCAATGAGCTTCGATGAAGGCGGCGTCCCGGAGTTTCGTCATCTTAGCCCACGACGTCGGCGCGGATTCATGGAAGCAGCGAACGGTGCGCTGCATCTTCCGCCGGGGGAATGGCCGGCGCGCCCTCGGCGGGTCGGCCTTCGGCCGAGGCAGGAGATGGAGCGCGCGGCGGAAAATCTGCGCAAGAAACGCGATGTGATTGCACAGGAGTTGGGGCTGGATCCCTCGTTTATCGCTCCGCGCGCGACTGTGGAATTGATCGCGGCGGACCAGAGCCGCAGCGAAACGTTGCTCGTGCCGTGGCAGCGTCGTTTGCTGGAGGTTTAACTGCTTGACGCTGCGCACGGAGGACGGCGAGACTGCGCAGCCTCATGCGAACACGTAACCGTCACCGGGCCGGAAGCAGTCTGATTTTTAGGGCACCGCTCTTCGCTCTTGCGTGCGTTCTCGTACCAAGCGCGTGGGCGCAAACGCCGATCTCGCAAAACGTGGATCGG
>JACCTI010000336.1 GCA_013812515.1 Chthoniobacterales bacterium | reverse complement strand
CGCGATTGAAGTTGATCTCGCCGCGCCAACTGAACTTCGAGCCCCAATACGCAATGTGCGGGATGACCATGGCGGACATCCCGCGCTCGCGCGCCCAGTCGAGCGGCTGCGCGATGTGCCAGTGGTTATCCACGGTGCGGAAACGCACATGCCCGTCGTTACTGATGCGGGCGTAGGGATGGATCGCGAAGCTGTTCGCGCCTAACGACTGCAATTCGTCGAGCGTTTCGGCCATCTCCGGCGTCTGCCACTCCACTCCCCACGTTTGGCAGGAAACAGTCACGCCCTTGAAGAAGGGTAACGCCGATCCTTCCGCCGCGGCGCAGCGGAGCGAAGCCGTAAGCGTTGTGAGGACCACCCAACCAAGTTTCTTTTGGAATCGCATCGTCTACGAGTGAAGCAGCGTCTGCCCGCTAAGCGATCACGTCTATCCCGGACCTAATTTGCTCACCTCGACTCTTCCCTCATGCTCGTGCTCGTGATCGAATTTGCGTCGAAGCGGTGCTGCGGATCACGATCAAGAGCATGAGCATGATTCGTAAGGCTTGTCATCCCGAGGCTGGCGAAGGGCGCTGAGGGACCTCACATCAGCGTGCAGAGCCCGCTCCTTCCAGAGGCGTAATCAACAGTCTGTGATGAGTCCCACCGTCATTCAGATTCCGGCGGAGTCGGGCGGGGCCGCCGAGCACGGCCGTGCGAGACAGTTAAGTAACGCCGCCGGGGTCAACGCCCCCGGCTACAACTGTCGTGCACAGCCGGTGTGTTTCGGCAAACACGCTAGAACGTCAGAGCAGCTTTGGCTCGATTGCCTTTCCGAGGCCGCTTCTGCCGCATGATCTTCGCATAAAGCGTGAGCGCCTGCCCGACCACTTGGTCCATGTTGTAATACTTGTAGGAAGCGAGACGGCCGACGAAGTAGAGGCCGGGCGTATCATTCACGAGCGCCTGATATTTCGCGTTCAGCTCAGCGTTCTGCGGCCGTGGAATGGGGTAATAAGGGTCACCTTCGGCACGAGGATATTCATAGACGATGCTCGTCCTGGTGTGCTTTTGCCCGGTCAGGTACTTGAACTCGGTGACGCGCGTGTGCTCGATTTTTTCGTCGGGATAATTCACGACAGGTCCCGGCTGGAAGACGGCCATGTCGTGCGTTTCGTGACGGAACTCGAGCGAGCGGTAGGGCAGCTGGCCATAGCGGAAATCGAAAAATTCATCGATCGGACCGGTGTAGATCATTTCGCGATAAGGCACGGAGTCTTTCAGCTCACGGTAATCGATGCCGAGCTCGAGCGTGATGTTTTCGTGATCGAGCATGTTCTCGAACATGCGGGTGAACCCGTGCAAGGGCATCGACTGATACGTGTCTCCAAAGTACCGATCGTCGCGATTGGTGCGTGTCGGAATGCGCGCGGTCACTTGCGAGCTGAGCTCGGATGGGTCGAGGCCCCACTGCTTGCGCGTGTAGCCGCGGAAGAACTTCTCATAAAGATCGCGCCCGACTGCGTTCAAGACCACGTCTTCCGAAGTGCGGATCGGATCCACATGCTCCCGCACGGACGCGAAAAACTTCTCCAGCCCTGCGGAGTCGAGCTTCAACCCATACAGCCGGTTGACCGTGTCGAGATTAATCGGGATCGGGAGGAGCTGGCCGTCGACGAACGCGAGAACCTTGTGCTCAAACTTCCGCCATGCGGTGAACTGCGAGAGGTATTCGAAAATCTCCTTCGAGTTGGTGTGAAAAATGTGCGGGCCGTACTTGTGCACGAGAATGCCCGCTGCATCCGGATGATCATAGGCGTTGCCGGCGATATGCGGCCGGCGATCGACCAGCAGCACCTTTTTGCCCGCGTCACGGGCGAGGCGTTCGGCCAGCACGCTGCCCGCATAGCCGGCGCCCACGATTAGATAGTCATACATTGCGAAAGAGCCCGAAAACGGTCGCGATTCGGGGCGGAAAAGTAGCAGACGAGAGCCGCTGCGGTAGCGAAAAACTGTCTGAGTTACTTCAGGAACGTCGCGGGGTTGTGTTTTGGATGCTCCGATCGCACCCGGATGCTTGCGCTTCGTTTCCCCCCTTCTACTGTGGCGCGGTGAAAAACGGGACGAGCCGAGAGCGTCACACTTCGCTTCTTTTCACCTGATCGGATCGGCCCCATGCACGACTTCTTCATCTCCGTTTTGCTCGGCATCATCGAAGGCGTGACCGAGTTCCTTCCCGTCAGCTCCACCGCGCACCTGCGGATTGCGGAGGCTCTGCTGCAGCTGGATCTGCGCGACAGCTTCTGGAAGATGTACACGGTTGTCATCCAACTCGGTGCGATCCTGGCGCTGCTCGTCTATTTCCGAACTCGCATCCTCGAGTTTATTTCAACGTTTCCACGTGGTGCGCGCGGCGACCGTACCATCTTCACCCACCCGCTTAGCCTGACGTTTTTTGCGTTCGTCGTGACTGCGCTGCCCTCGTTCCTGCTCAAAAAACAAATCGGCCAAAATCTCGAGAGCCTTTCCGTGATGGCCTGGGCGCTCCTCATCGGCGGTGTCGTCATGTGGGTTGTTGATGTCATGTTTCGCCAGGCCGACATCGAGCGGGTGGATGAAATGAACGTTCCGCGCGCGATGTGGATTGGTGCGGTGCAAATTCTCTCCGCCGTTTTCCCCGGCACCTCGCGCTCCATGTGCACGATCGCGGCCGGTCAGGTGGCGGGGCTCACGCGCGCGGCGTCGCTGGAATTCTCTTTCTTGCTTTCGATGCCAACCATGGTCGTCGCGACCGGTTACGATCTGCTCAAAACCATTCGTCCGCAGGAGCAGGATGCGGGTGACGCGGCCCTAGCTCCCGTGAGCATGAATGCGCAGA
>JACCTI010000332.1 GCA_013812515.1 Chthoniobacterales bacterium | reverse complement strand
TCCGGCGGTTCCGGCGGTTCGAGTTCCACCGCCTCGCGCAGAGCTGTTTCTTCCTCGACACGCATGGGCGGGAGGAGATTGGGGGCTCGCCGAGCCGAGAGCAAGTCGCTGGCTTACTAGGCAGGCGAGACGCAAAGGGCCGAGACCCTGCCGGTGGAGGAACGCGCAGAAACGCGGCACCACCCAGCGCCTGGCCCGGGCGAAGTTGTAGCCGGGGCGTTGACCCCGGCAACGCGGACGCCGCTACTCGATTAGCTCGGAAATGACGAGCAAACGACTTCCGTCGGCGCCGGGGTCAGCGCCCCGGCTACAACTCGCGTGACGAGCCGCAAATCATTTTCCGCAGCGCCTAACGATCGACTTCGCCCATCACGATGTCGATGCTGCCGAGGATCACCATCACATCCGCGACCGTGTGGCCGAGGCACATGTCTTCCAGTACGGTCAGGTTAATGAAACTCGGCGGACGCACCCGGTAGCGATACGGATTCGCCGATCCGTCGCTGATCAGATAGAAGCCGAGCTCGCCTTTCGGCCCTTCGATCCGGCCATAAGCCTCGCCTGCCGGCGGTTTGAAGGCGCGGATTTTGACCTTCGGATTCATCACCGGACCCGCGGGAATTTGGGCAAAGGCCTGCTGCAAAATCCCGAGGCTCTCCCGCATCTCGAGTGCGCGCATCATCAGACGATCATAGCAATCGCCATGGTCGCCGAGCGGGACGCGGAACTTAAAGCGCGGATAGATGCCGTACCCGTCGACCTTACGGAGGTCGTAATTGACGCCGCAGGCGCGTAGGATCGGACCAGTCAAGCCGGCGTTGACGGCCAGTTCGGCGGAAATGCGACCGACTTCCTGTGTCCTCGCCAGCAGGATCTCATTCGACGTAATGAGCTTTTCGAATTCATCGAGGAACCGCGGGAAACCATCGGCAACCTTCTCGGCGCGTTCCATCCAATCGGCACCAGCATCGACCCGACAACCGCCGAACCGCATGTAGTCGCACATCATTCGCGAACCGGAGAGCGACTCGAATAGATCGAGGATCTTCTCGCGCTCGCGGAAGGCGTACATGAGCGGCGTGCCCCAGGCGCCCATGTCGCTGAGAAGGAACCCGAGGAGCGACGTATGATTTTGCAGCCGGGTCAGCTCCGCCAGAATCACGCGCAGGTATTCCGCGCGTTCCGGAACTTCGATCCCGGCGAGCTTCTCCACGCTAAGTGCGTAGGCCCAGTTGTTGGTCATGGAGCAGAAGTAATCGAGCCGATCCGTATACGGCATCGACCCCAAATAGCTGGTGTTCTCACCGATCTGCTCGTGATTGCGATGGAGATAACCGAAGACCGGCTTGAGCTTCCGCACGATCTCGCCATCCAGCGCCACGTTCATGCGAAAGACGCCATGAGTGGAGGGATGTTGCGGGCCTAACGAGACTTCGAGCAGCTCGCCCTCGAGCCGCGAGCTCATCGCGCGTGGTGGCGCTTCTGCGAGTTCGTGAAATCCAACGCTCATGAGTTGCTGACGTTAAAAGCAGTCACCGATGAACACAGATTTACACAGATTGGTCGAAGAGCCGACTCCCGTTCCGCATCTGTGTTTCATCTGTGGCGAACTTTCCTGAGACGATCGATTACGAGCACGACTGAACATCCGTGTCTCATCCGTGTTCATCCGCGGCCAAGTTTTCCGCGCCATCGAGCTGCGGACGCGCGGCGTAATGTTCTTTTGCACGTTCCAGCACCTCATCGTGCGGCGTCGGTTCGTATTCGTAATCGTCCGGCTCGCGGTAATCCTTCCGCATCGGATGATCCACGAACTCATCCCACATCAGGATGCGGCGCAGGTCCGGATGGCCGTGGAAGCGGATGCCATAAAGATCAAAGATTTCGCGCTCCTGAAATTCCGCGCTCCGATAAACCGGTGTGAGCGACGGCAGGTGCACCCCGTCGGCTCGATCGGCTGTGCGCAGGCGGATGACCACCGGACCATGCTTCAATGCGATCGAGTAGAGGTGGTAGACCGTTTCGAGATAGCCGGGGAAGTTTTCGACCTGTGGCTGCTCAATCTCCTTCTCTTCGCCATCGATGAGTGTCTTGACCTTCACCTTCGTCGTAACGGTGCGGTCCAGCCAGTCCACTCCAGTGACGTTCGAGCAAAAGTCGAGGCGCAGCGCCGCGTCGTTGCGCAAGAACTGGACAACCGCGAGCGTATGGTCGCTGTCGATCAAAAGCGATGGCTGATTCGCCGGACTCGCGTTCGGGATGATTTTAATCGTTGCGCCGGGCACCGCTTCCTCCGCGCGAGCCTTGATTCGCTCCAACGACTCCATCGCTAATTCCGCTCAACCGCGGGCGGACGAAAGAGCGCGGGATTCGCCGGCGGCTGCAAATCGTGTTCGCCAAAAGCCGGCACCGGAAACTCGCTCGGAAGCGACGCCTCGAGATGATCGGCCTTGCCTGCGCCGGTGAGTCTCTGCTCCTCAATCTTGCGCTGCAATTCCATAAAGGCGTGCAGCAACGCTTCCGGGCGCGGCGGGCAGCCGGGAATGTAAACGTCGACGGGAATATAGCGATCGATCCCCTTGAGCACGTTATAACCCTGCTTGAAAGGACCGCCGGAAATTGCGCAGGCGCCCATCGCGATCACGTACTTCGGATCGGGCATCTGATTGTAGAGCCGCACGACCTGGGGCGCCATTTTCTTCGTGACGGTCCCGGCCACAATGATCAGGTCGGCTTGCCGCGGCGAGGGCCGGAAAACTTCGCCGCCAAACCGTGCGAGATCATAGCGCGAGGCAGCGGTCGCAATCATCTCGATCGCACAACAAGCCAGGCCGAATTGCAGGGGCCAGATGGAATTTAGGCGGCCCCAATTATAGAGCTCCTGCAGGGAGGTGACGAAGATCCCCTGCTTCTTCAGTTCGCTCAGCAACCCTTCGTTCATGCCTCCTGCCCTCTTTACCTTGCCCAATCTAGACAACCTTTGCCCCAAGCCCAAACAAGTCCTTCCAACAAAAGGAGCAGGAAAACCAGGATGGCAACGAATGCGCCCACGGGAAGCGCGGTGAATGCAACCGCAAACGGGACGAGGAAAACTGCTTCGACATCGAAAACGAGGAAGATGATGCAGTAGAGATAATACTGCGATTGGAACTGCACCTGGGCTTCGCCTAACGACTCCACTCCGCATTCGTAGGTCGCGTTCTTTAGAATCCCGGGCTTCGGCGGCTGAAAGAAACGTCGCCACATCCAAGCGAGAGCGAGCGGCGCGAGCGGAAAAACCAGGGCCACGCCGACGAAGATGATGAGGAAGAAATACGGATCGGGCGTCATGCTCGTTTGATTCGTGTTCGTTGGGAGGAAGAGAAGAAGGATTTTGCCACGGATGAACACGGATGAAACGGATTTTAGAAGCCTCGGCTGTTGGGTTATCCGTGTTTCATCCGTCTCAACCCGTGGCTGAAAAACCAGAGCGACGCGGCGTCAGACGACGCCCTGATCGAGCACCGCGGTGAAGAATAAATACGAATCGAGCGTCATGCTGGTTCGATTTGTATCCGCCTCGGGGAAGAGAAGAAGGGTTTAGCCACGGACGAGACACGGATTCATACGGCGTCTACGTTCCGCCATCCGTGTTTCATCCGTGTTTCATCCGTGTTAATCGGTGGCTGAGAAACAGAGGAGCGGGTGTTAGACGACGCCCTGGTCGAGC
>JACCTI010000052.1 GCA_013812515.1 Chthoniobacterales bacterium | reverse complement strand
CGCCGTGCCGCGATGCGATCAGCGCGAGTGGCACGAACGCCTCGACACAGCGAGGGGGCTACAGCATCCGTGATGGCGAGAAACTCTTTTCGCCAATCGCGATTCGAAGTTCGCGATGGCAGAATGCCTTCGCCAGCACGCCTAGAGACGTGCGCTCCCCAGAGTTCACCGTTGGACGTTGTGCGCCACGGCGTTGAACATTCCGGCTTGCACTCATTTCGATACCGCGACGGCTTGCTGCATTGCGAGGACGCGAATCTCGAGACGGTCGCGGACAAGTTCGGCACGCCGCTCTATGTCTACAGCGCGGGCACGATCCTCGATCACTACCGCCGTCTTGACGAATCGTTAGGCGAGCTCTCTCACCTGATCTGTTATGCAGTGAAGGCGAACTCGAATCGCGCCATCCTGCGGCTCCTGCATGAGCAGGGCGCCGGGTTCGATATCGTTTCGGGTGGCGAGCTCTTCCGCGTCATCGCGGCCGGCGGCCATCCGGCGCGCTGCACTTTTGCGGGGGTAGGGAAGTCCAGCGAAGAAATCGAGTATGCACTAGAGCAGCGCGTCTTTTGTTTCAACGTCGAGAGCGAGGCGGAGCTCGATTACATCAACCGCATCGCTCGCACGAAAAAGGTGCGGGCGCCGATCGCGTTGCGCGTCAATCCGGACATCGACGCGGCCACGCACAAGTACGTCTCGACTGGTCGCGGCGAGAACAAGTTCGGCATCGGACTGGAACGGATCGCATCCGTTTACGAAAGCGCCGCCGCGATGTCGAATGTCCGCATTTGTGGCCTGCAAATGCACATCGGCTCGCAAATTACAGAGGCTAAACCTTTCGCCGCCGCGATCGCGAAGATCACGCCGCTCGTCCTCGAGCTGAAGGAACGCCATGCGATCGAGTTCGTCAGCATCGGTGGAGGGATGGGCATCGTGTATCGATCCTCCTTCGCGAGTGGGCAGCCCGACTGGTGGCGTGTTCACCAGCATCCGCTCACGATCGACGAATACGCCGGCGCGATCGTTGCGCCGTTGCGCGCACTGCGCCTGCGGATCCTGCTCGAGCCCGGCCGTTTTCTGGTGGGCAACGCCGGGGTGCTCCTGACGCGGGTGCGCTACGTGAAAGAGGCGGAGCAGAAGATTTTCACCATCGGGACGCCGGTATGAACGACCTGATCCGGCCGGCGCTCTACCAGAGCTATCATGAAATTGTGCCGGTGCATGAGTCGCCGAGCGCCACGCGCAGGCCAGTCGATGTGGTCGGTCCGGTGTGCGAAAGCGGCGATTTCTTTGCGCAGGATCGCGCGCTGCCTGAGATGAAGGAGGGCGATCTCGTCGCGATCATGAGCGCCGGCGCTTACGGCTTCGTCATGGCTTCGAATTACAACTCACGCCCGTTGCCTGCGGAGGTCTTGGTGCGGGGCCATCGCTTTACGCTCGTCCGCGAGAGACAAACCTACGAAGATTTGGTGCGCGGAGAGTTGTAGCCGCGGGCGGTGATCGGCTCGCGCAGACCTATTTAGCAAGCGCCGGTCGATTACTGCCGGATCAGCGCTGCCGGGGTCAGCGCCCCCGGCAACAACTTCAGCGCCGCCGGGGATAGCGCCCCGGCGACAACACTTGCGAAAATTCCCTCTCCGCATAAATACTGCTCCTATTCTACCTGTGAAAAAAAGCCTTCTTCTTCCACTTCTCCTGATCTGCGTCGCCATTGCGCCAGCGCAGGCCCAGGTAACTCCTGAGCATGTCATTCTCGTGGGCGGCCCCTCCTTGATGCAATGGGAGAAATACAAGGTGCAGCCGCACGATCATTGGTGGGCGAATTTTGTGCGCGCCGGGCGCATTCGAACCGAGCAGCTCCGCGAAAAGTTTGGCCCGAACGCGAAGATCACCTGGCTAGTTTATAAGCAAGGCTACATCGACCGCGGCGCGCAGGAGAAGATGGACCTGATCGGCTTCATCGATTCCGTGCGCGACAAGTTCGGCCTGAACCTCGTCTGGTTCCGGAACGGCGACGAGATCGTGAACTATCTCAACTATGGCCAGCCGCGCGACCAGGTGAAGGTTGCGTTCCTCGAATACTTCGGCCATTCGAACAAGGCTTGTTTCATGTTCGACTACAGCAGCAATGTGGACAGCGCCTCGAAATCGTTCCTGCACCAAAGTCAACTCGGCGGGATCAGTCGCGTTGCCTTCACGAAGGACGCACAGATTCGCAGCTGGGGTTGCCACACCGGCGAAATGATGTCGCAGAAATGGCGGCAATCAGTGGGCAATCGGATGTGGGGCGTGGTCGGCAAAACGCAGTTCATGACCGACGAGCTGCCGATTATTTCCACGCCTGGCGGCAAGTGGGCGTATTAGGATTTTCGATTGCCGATTTTTGATTGCTGATTGACGGAGCGGCGACACTCTTGTCGCCGATAGAAAAGAAACACGCGACAGGTGCGTCGCGGTTAACATCTCCTGATGACGCGACACAGCGCGGCGTGACTACCAGTTTCTTTCAGTTGGACGTTGAACGCTGGACGTTGAACGTTGGGCGTTCATGGAGTTGCCAGCACTCTCCGCGCTCTATCATCAGCCGCTCTTCGAGCTGATCTCGCAAAGCCGGCAAGTGCATCTGGAGCATTGGCGCGGCGAGCACGTGCAACGGTGCAGCTTGCTCAGCATCAAAACAGGCGGGTGCAGCGAGGATTGCAGCTATTGCGCGCAAAGTGCGCATTACTCCACCGGCGTGGAACGCGAAGACCTTCTCCCGATCGATGACATCCTTTCGGCCGCGCACCGCGCGCGCGCTCAGGGCGCAACGCGTTTCTGCATGGGCGCGGCCTGGCGCGGCGTGCGCGATGGCACACCGAAGTTCGAGCAAGTGCTCGAGACGGTCCGCGAAGTAGGCCAGCTCGGGATGGAAGTGTGCGTTACGCTCGGGCAAATCGGCGCGGTGGAAGCGCGCAAACTCCGCGCAGCCGGCGTTACCGCCTACAACCACAACATCGATACGTCGCCGGAATTTTATCCCGAGATTGTCAGCACACACACTTTCGCGGATCGCCTCAACACCATCGCCGCCGTGCAGGAGAGCGGGATGTCTGTATGTTGCGGCGGCATCATCGGGATGGGTGAATCGGAAGACGATCGACTTCGCATGCTCGAGGTCTTGAGCAACTTCGATCCGCCGCCGGAAAGCGTGCCTATCAACTGCCTTATGGCCATGCCCGGCACCCCGCTCGCCGAGCAGCCGCCGGTCGACATCTTCGAACTCGTCCGCCTGATTGCCGTGACGCGTCTCGCTCTACCGATCGCCCGCGTCCGCCTCGCCGCCGGTCGCACGCGCATCACGCGCGAAGGTCAGGCGCTCTGTTTCTTCGCAGGCGCCAACAGCATCTTCTTTGGCGACAAACTGCTCACCGCGGAGAATCCCTCGGCCGATCGAGACGTGCAGCTCTTGCGGGAACTTGGATTGGACACGGAGATGTTTGCACGAGGCTCGCCTTCAGAATCCCGTGGCCTAACGGCAGCTCCCTGACGCTGGAACGAAGCTCCGGCTTCGCAAGGTGTCTGTGGCTTACTCGCGAATCCCGTCGATGCTGAAGCGCCCCAACTCGGGTGCGACGCCCCTCTGAGCAATTCCCCATTCGGACGAGGCGCTGCGCCGGCGTGGGAGTTACGGCAACAAGCAGGACGCGAAGAAGCTGTAGCGGCAGGCGTATCCAGCGTATCGCCTGCGCTCCAAGGGGCTAAACAGCCGGCACGGCTGCCTCTGCAGCTTAAGCTTACACGTTGTTCTCCGGATGGAACGAATCGAGGGCGCAAGGGGTAATCGCGTGACGTGCGAAACCTTTGCGCCAGGGCGCTTGTCACAAGCGCCTCTACACCTGAAATCCGGTTGCGACAGATCGGACGCGAGCCTATATCAACGCTCCCGCCGAGACGGGTAGGTACCGAAGTGGCCAAACGGGGCGGACTGTAAATCCGCTGGCTTACGCCTTCGCTGGTTCGAATCCAGCCCTGCCCACCATCCGCAACCGCCGCTCTGGATTTGATCTACCGACTGCTGCGGCTCTTGGAACTTCCCCGCGAGGATTTGCTCCCGCCTTTCGCTCCCGCGGCCGAGGATGACGACTTCGCGCCGCTGAAATTTCCGGTACGGGATGACGAGGAGCCACCGGAAGACCGGCTGCTGGACTTCGATCCCCGCGAACCGCTGCTCTTTCCGCCGCTGCGTGATGCGCCCTTGCTCGATCCGCCGCTTTTCGCGCCGGCACGCGAACCTCCACGGCTCGATTTACCTCGGCCGGAGCGACTGCTTGAACTGCTGGACTTCTTCGAACCCGAAGCCTTGACTCCAAAACGCTGGCTGCTGCGACCTCCAGAAGACTTCTTTGCGCCCGAAGACTTGCCGCTCCGCGACGATGATGATTTCCCGCCGCCCGATGACTTCTTTGCACTCGACGACTTCGAGCTGCTGCCGCGTTTTGCCGATGAAGACCGGCTGGTGCTAGACGACTTGCTGCCGGAGCTGCTTCCACTGCTCGAAGATTTGCCGGAGCCCAAGCCGGTGGCGCGTTTCGCCGCACCCGCAGCTTGGGTTACGGCGCGTTTTGCGCTCTCAACGTTTTCAGGCTTGGTCGATGCTTTTCCCGCGAGCGCGCCGATGACGCCGCCGACCACCGCGCCTACTGGTCCGGCGACACTACCCACTACGGCGCCGGCCGCGGCCCCCGCTTCTGTCTTCGAAATCGTCGGCATGTTCTCGGTCCCGGAAGAGGAGGATGACGGGCTGTCTGACTGCTGATTTTGTTCGTCTGCCATAAAGATGTTTCTGTGAGGGTTGGTTCTGGTTGTTTCACTTATATCGCAGGTCGCGCAGAGGCTGCGTTGTTCAGCGCGCAAAAAACTTTGGCCGGCTTTTTCCGTGAGGCGGTCAGAGCAACAAAAAAGCGCCTGATTTCCATCAAGCGCTTTTTGTTAAACTGAGTTGCGATTACCGGCCGCGGCCGCCACTCCGTCCGCCGCCATCGCGACGGCCTCCGCCGCCACCAGCGCCGCCGTAGCCGCCACCACCGCCGCCATATCCACCACCGCCACCACCATAGCCGCCGCCACCTCCGC
>JACCTI010000325.1 GCA_013812515.1 Chthoniobacterales bacterium | reverse complement strand
AAGCGCGGGGCAGTCCTTTTGTTCTCGCATTATCCTGCCGATCCTCGTCCTCGACGCGCCGCCGAAGCACTCACGAAAGAAGGAGTCACGATCGATCTGATCTGCCTGCAAGAGAATCCTGGCGAGCTCCAACGTGAGACCGTCAACGGTGTTAACGTTCTCCGAGTTCCGCTGAAGCGGCAGCGCCGTGGCAAATTCAGTTATGCGTGGCAATACTCTGCTTTCATCGTTCTAGCGTTTGGATACCTAACGATCCGCGCTCTCCTTCGCAGGTATGACTTCGTGCATGTACACAATATGCCCGACATCCTTGTCTTTAGCTCAGTCGTGCCGAAGGCGCTCGGAGCGGCGATCCTACTGGATCTCCACGATCCAATGCCCGAACTGATGCAGACCATTTTCAATCTCCCAGAGCACAGTATGGGCGTGCGTTTGCTGAAGAGGTTGGAGAAACGCAGCGTTGCTTTCGCTGACTTGGTCCTAACGGTCAACAAGGGTTGCAAGAGAATTTACTCTTCCCGCAGCTGCGCTCCTGATAAAATCTACGTCACCATGAACGCACCCGATGATGGTATTTTCCAGTTCAGACCATCCCGTGCCTTGGATAGACACAGAACAGACCACGCGAAGCCCTTCCTTATTCTCTATCACGGATCGCTTGTGCAGCGAAATGGCTTTGACCTTGCAGTTGATGCCCTTTCGGCCCTTCGAACGAGTATTCCCCAAGCGAAGATCGTCGTTTGTGGTGCTCGCACTTCATTTTTTGATACGGTAATGGAATCCGCTCGCGCACGGGGGCTGGACAACAGCATTGAGTACTGCGGGCCAAGGAACGTTCATCAAATCGTCGAGGCGATCGACGCATGCGATGTGGGAATTATTCCTAATCACCGCAACCTTTTTACGGAGATAAACACCCCCACGCGAATTTTTGAATACCTCGCCCGCGGTAAACCGGTCATAGCTCCTCGGGCTGGAGGGATCGAGGATTACTTTGGACCCGCAGACTTGATCTACTTTGAATTGGGTGATGGTGCAGATTTAAGTCGACAGATCGAGTACGTATTCCGCCACCCTCAGGAGACTAATAGGATCGTAGAGCGTGGCCAGCGGGTGTACCTCAACCATACCTGGAGCAAAGAGAAGGCGGGCCTTCTCGAGGCGGTCGCGGCATTGGTCTAAACTCTCGCCGCGATGAATCGCGGTGTGAGTTATTCTTCATCATGATTGGTGTATTGCGTGGCAACGTCGAGTGCGCTGCCATCGATGAGTTTTTCCAGCTTTTTAAAACCCCTTGGGAATATTACCGCGCGGGGATGTCATACGATGTGCTCGTCTGCTGCGGCGTCACATCGAGCGGCTACTCCGCCGACCTGATTATAGTATGCGGCGATGAGCGCCTCTCGTTCGACGATGAGAACGGAATTATGCTTCGTCCGCAGTCGACCGGATTCGTCTGCACGGACCGTGGACGATTGCCCGTCTACGGCGCTCGCTCCACTTTCGCAGGCTCCGGGATACCCGTCCTGCATGACGAGACAACCAGCGAACCATCTGGTTTGATCATCGCTTCGAAGGGCCAGACATATGTCCGGCTCGGATATGATCCTTTCCAAGAGATTCGCTATTTGCTGACCCAGGGGCAGCCGGCGGTAAATGCAACCATCCCGGTAGTCGAATTGCACATCGAGTTTCTTCGCGATCTGATCGTTAGCTACTGCAGTTACTTGGTCGAAATTCCGCCCGTTCCCGCTGGTTTCACCTGCACTGTCTGTCTAACCCACGACGTTGATCACGTGGCGATCAGAAACCACAAAGGCGACCACTCAATGTTTGGCTTCCTGTACCGAGCTTTGATTGGTTCGGCACTCATCGTCTGCCGAGGACGGCGATCTTTGAAATATGCTGCCACGAATTGGCTGGCGGTCCTATCGTTACCTTTGGTTTACCTCGGCCTCGCGAGAGACACGTGGGATCGGTTCGAGCGCTATCTCGAGATCGAAAAGGGCCTTACTTCCACGTTCTTTTTTATTCCCACGAAAGGGGATCCGGGCAAGGACAAGGAAGGCGGCAAGCCATTCAAACGCGCGGCGGCGTATGATCTCTCGAAACTGACCCCCTTGCTTCGCCGCCTTCTGGGAGAAGATCGCGAGATCGGCCTCCATGGCATTGACGCGTGGCGGGACGAAAACAAGGCGCAGGCCGAGCTGCATCGAATCAAGTCGGCGACAGCAGCAACTGCCATTGGCGTGCGGATGCACTGGTTGTTTTTCGGAGAACGGTCTCCCGCCATCCTCGACGAGGCTGGCTTCATCTACGACTCCACCGTAGGTTACAACGATGTGATCGGCTATCGCGCCGGGACGGCCCAGGTGTATAAATTTCCCGGTGTCGATCACCTGCTCGAGCTCCCTCTCCACGTGATGGATACCGCGCTTTTTTTCCCTGCGCACATGAACCTGTCGTTAGAGGAAGCGGAGGCGGCTCTTGCGCCGCTTTTAGAAAACGTGAATCGCTTTGGGGGTGTGCTGACGGTGAATTGGCACGATCGTAGCCTTGCGCCGGAGCGGTTGTGGGACGCAACCTACATCGGGTTGATAGAGGAACTGAAGAACCGCGATGCCTGGTTCGCGACGTGCATGCAGGCAGTCTCATGGTTTGGGCAGCGCCGCGCCACTAGCATCGCTGTGACTCCTCAGGGAGGAGACACTTTATGCGTTACAATATCGGTGCCGGACTGCGACCGAACGCTCCCTGCCTTCCGGCTGCGCCTTTACAAAGGCAGGAAAGCAGGTTTGGCGCAGGCTGGCGTTGAGCGGCAATACACCGACATACCTTTCGATAGCTCGCGCGAACTAGTCGTTGCGGTATGAATCAAATCCTCGTCCTATGCAAACGAAGATCATTTTGAATGACATCTGAAAAGCCACTTGTTTTTGCGCAGCTCGGCTGCGGATATTGGGGTCCAAACCTGCTGCGAAACTTCTCGGCGCTGCCTGGCTGCACCGTGAAATACGTCGCGGATGCTAGCCCGGAGCGCCGCGCCTTTGTGACAAACAACTTCCCGCGCTCAGTTGCCGTCGCGTCGAGTGACGGCATCCTCGACGACGCCGCAGTCGACGCAGTGATTATCGCAACGCCAGCGTCGACGCATTTCGAATTAGCGAAACAGGCGCTGGAAGCCGGCAAGCACGTGTTTGT
>JACCTI010000308.1 GCA_013812515.1 Chthoniobacterales bacterium | reverse complement strand
TTCTTCAAAGCCGCGAACGACCTCTACACGAAGACGTCGCTGGAGGATTGGAAAACTTACCTTCGCTGGAACTTGATCCATGGCGCCGCGGCCGAGCTTTCGAACGATTTTGTGAATGAGAACTTCGGCTTCTTCGAGCAGACGCTGCGCGGCGCGCAGAAAATTAAGCCTCGTTGGAAACGGGTCGTCTCCTCCACGGACGCTGCCGTTGGCGAAGCGCTCGGCAAACTTTACGTGGCGGAGAACTTCCCGCCGGAAGCGAAAGAGCGCGCACTCGATATGGTCAACAACCTGCGCGAGGCGCTGAGTGATCGCATCAAGTCGTTGGAGTGGATGGACGAACCAACCAAGCAGGAGGCGCTCAAGAAGCTGGCTGCCTTCACGGTCAAGATCGGCTATCCGGATAAGTGGCGCGATTACTCCACGCTCAAGATTGACCGCGGTCCCTTCGTCTTGAATGCGGCTCGTGCGGCGATGTTCGAAACGGAACGGCAACTGAAGAAAATGGGCCAGCCGGTGGATCGTTCCGAGTGGGGCATGACGCCGCCGACCGTGAACGCTTATTACAATCCGAACATGAACGAGATCGTGTTCCCGGCGGGAATTCTGCAGCCGCCATTCTTCGATCCCAAGGCCGATGACGCGGTCAACTACGGCGGCATTGGCGCCGTTATTGGGCATGAGATGACGCACGGCTTCGACGATCAAGGCCGGCAGTACGACGCTGTCGGTAACTTGCGCGATTGGTGGTCCAAGGAATCGTCCGACGCTTACAACGAGCGCGCGAAAGCGATCGTGGCGCAGTATGGGGAATACGAGCCGCTGCCCGGCAAGCGCATCAACGGCGAGCTGACGCAGGGCGAAAATATCGCTGATATTGGCGGCGTTCGTCTCGCCTACATGGCCTTGCAAAAAGCGCTCGCAAAGAATCCCGAGGCTGCGAACAAAAAGATCGATGGCTTCACTCCGCAGCAGCGTTTCTTCCTCGCCTTCGCGCAGATTTGGCGCGGAAATATGCGTGATCAGGAGCAGACGCTCCGATTGAACACCGACCCGCACTCGCCGGGCCGTTTCCGGACAATCGGACCGCTGTCGAACTTCGACGAGTTTGCGGCAGCGTTCGATATTCCCGCAGGTTCGCCAATGATCCGTCCGCCTGACACGCGAGTGAACATCTGGTAAGGCCCGGCCGCAGACAGGGCGACTGCGGGAACCGCTGCCACTTTCGCGCGCGGGCGTGCGGTAACCGCTCGCAGTGCATATTCGCTCGTGTGCGAAGCATCGTCCTCCGTAAACATGGAGGGCTCGGAGGCGCTTGGCCTAACGAGGTGTCACGGAGAAAAGATCAGCAACAAAAATACGGCGAAGAGGAGAAGGTGGATGCAGCCGTGCAAGACACTGGTTTTGCCGCTCGCGAAAGTGACCACGCTGACGGCCAAGGTAAGGAGCAGCAGTGGAAGATTACCGCCCTCCATCCCGAGCGTGACCGGGCGGTGCGTCACCATTCCGATGGTTAGCACCGCGGGGATTGTGAGCCCGATGGAAGCGAGCACTGATCCCTGGAGAATGTTAACCGATCGTTGCAATTGATTTCGCATCGCAGCCTTAATGCCGCTTAACGCTTCCGGCGCGAGCACCAGTGCGGCCACAATCGCCCCGGCAAACGCCTGCGGGATCCGAAAGCGCTCGACCGCATTATCCAGTGGAATCGCGAATTTCTCCGCCAGCACCACCACGGCGATCAGATACAGAAACAACAGCACGACGTGAAATGTCGTCGAGCGCACCGTGACGTGATGATGATCACCGGCATCGGCGCTTGCCCCCACATTCCCGAACTCCATAAAATGGGCGCTGTAGCTCTTCGTCTGGAGCAGCAAAAAAATCCCATACAGAGCCAACGACATCACGATGAGAAAGGCTTCCTGCACGATCGAGAGATTCGGGCCCGACATGGAAGTGGTGAAGTTCGGCAACACGAGACCCAGCACTGCCAGCGTCATGATCGTGTTCAGATAAGCGCTTGTGCCTTGAAGATTGTAATGTTGCTCGTGGTGCCGCAGCCCTCCGAGGAGCAGCGACAGTCCCACGAGCCCGTTCAGCGCGATCATGATGACGGCGAACATCATATCGCGGGCCAGCGTCGGATTATTCGCGCCATGTAACATCGCGGCCGAAATCATCATGACTTCGATCGCGATGGCCGAGAGCGTCAGAATCAGCGTTCCATAAGGCTCGCCGCACTTGACCGCGAGACAGTCCGCGTGGCGCACGACCGAAATTGCGGACCAAAGAACGGTCACGAAAAGCCAGATAAAAGTCAGCGCGAACACAAGTGGATTGCCGGCCGTGTTCGCGAGCCAACTCCCCGACGCGAGAAAAAAGGCGGCACTGCCGAGGCCGATGAGCAGCGGGTATTCCGATCGAATGGTTTCCGCGAAACCTCCTCCCGGCGGTGCAGCAGACGCGGCGGTTTCCGGCATAGGCGAGGAGCTTATGCAGTTGCTTTCGCTTCGCGCAACTCAATGCGATGAGAGGGTGGCGGTGCCGCGCTTCTTTTCCGCGGCGAGGCTGTAGCCGAGGGCGTTGACCCCGGCAGTCCGTTGACCGCCGCGGCGCGCAGGCGGCTACTTCAATACCTCCGGAGCTCGAACCAACGACTCTCGGCAGCCGGGTCAGCGCCCCCGGTTACAACTTCTGTCGAACCCCGACGATTGTTTCGAAGATCGTATTCCCAGCGTTGTGAAACCAGCCGATGGGTCGGGCGTCATTGCCATAGCAGATGAGTTGAGAGTTGGGGCTCGCGAGTTGAGAGTTCGAAGGAAGTCTCTTCCGTTCCGGTTTCACTCATCAATTCCCAATCGCCATATCCATGCCTGCTCTGAGCAAAGAAGATAAGCTGCGTCTCCTCACGATCCTTCTCGAGAGCCGGCATGGCGACCTGCGCGAACAGAACCTGAACCGCCAGGGCAAAGGGCACTTTCACGTTTCCGGCATGGGCCACGAAGCGCTCGCCGCGTTGGGCGTCGCGATGCAGGAAGGCGATTACGTATGTCCTTACTATCGCGACCGCGGCTTGGTTCTCGGTCGCGGTGTCGCTTCCCGCGAGCTCGCGTTGGACTACTTCGCGAAGCGCAAAGGGCAGAGCCATGGGCGGCAGATGCCGTCTCACTACAGCTACTCCGCGCGCAAGATCTGGAGTGTGCCGACGCCGACGGGCGCGCAGCTTCTCCCCGCCTGCGGCATCGCCTGGGGCATTCAGTTGGACCAGAAGCCAAATGTGGTTGTGACAACAATCGGGGACGCCGCCACGCGGCAGGGTGATTTCTTCGAAGCGGTTTGTTTCGCGAAAGAACGCCAGCTGCCGGTGCTCTTTGTCGTCGAGGATAACAAGTATGGGATCAGCAGCCCAACCAACAAGATCACTCCCCGCGCGCTCGATGTTTTCCAGCCTAACGACTGGCAGGACGTGGCTGGCTCTGATGTGCAAAGCGTCTACGACGCAGGGATGCAGGCGTTCGAGAAGATGCGTGCCGGAGAAGGCCCTGCTTTTTTCTGGGTAAACATGGAGCGACTCTCCAGCCATACGAGCTCCGATGATCACAAGCTCTACCGCAGTGTAGAAGAGATCGCAGAGTTGGAAAACAGTGATCCGCTGCGCGTTTGGAGCGAGCGCCTCATCAGCGAGGGCGTGCTCAGCGCAGAAGACTACGCGCAGCTCGACAAGGAGATCAAAGAGCGTGTGCGTCAGGAGTTCATCGACGCGGAACGCGAGACGGATCCAACCGCCGATGAGCTGGAATTGCAGGTTACAGGCGAGCTGCCGCGATTATGCGACGAAGTGTTGCCCGCAGGAAAATATCGGATTGGCGACACGGTGAACAAGACGCTGCGCCTCGGTTTGGAAAGGAACTCCGATCGCATCATCTTCGGCGAAGACGTCGAGGATCCAAAGGGCGGCGTTTTTCGGCTTACGCAACGTCTTTCGACCGAGTTCCCGAAGCAGGTCTACAACTCGCCCCTCGCCGAGTCGACCATCATGGGCGTGGCGTGCGGCCTCGCGTCGTATGGAAAACGGCCGGTTTTCGAGCTGCAGTTTATCGACTTCATCGGGCCGGCTTGGAACCAGCTCGTGACGAATCTCTCCACGCTCCGATGGCGGTCATTCGGAACCTGGATATGCCCGCTCGTGATTTACGCACCCTACGGCGCTTACCTCCCTGGCGGAAGCCTCTGGCACAGTCAGGCGAACGAAGCCGCCCTCGCGCATTTTCCCGGCATCAACATCGCGATCCCGAGCACGCCCGAAGACGCGGCCGGTCTGTTGTGGACCGCGATGCATTGCGAAGATCCGACGTTCGTCCTCATTCCGAAACATCTGCTCTGGGCCGAACACGAATCCGCGGAGCCGGTCATGGCGGTGCCGCTCGGTGTCGCGCGCAAACGGCACAGCGGCGCCGATGTCACGCTCATCGCGTGGGGCAACACGGTGGAGAAAGCGCTCGAAGCCATCTTGAAAATCAACGGCGAAATCAGCGTCGATCTGCTCGACCTGCGATCGATTGTTCCGTGGGATCGGGCGGCGATCGAGGAATCCGTTCGCCGCACCGGACGGCTTGTTGTCGTTCAGGAGGACAGTGAGAATTGCAGCGTTGGGCAAATGATCATCTCGCATTTGATCGCGCAGCCGGAGATTTGGAGCGAACTTGTTAGTGCGCCGATCCTGGTCAGCAAGGCGAACGTCATGATCGGTTACAACCCGATCTACGAGTATGCCGCCTTGCCGGACGTCGAGCGCATCGTGGCCGCGGTGACGCAGTCAATGTCGGTTGTAGCCGGGCGCGCTGACCCCGGCCGCGTAAGGAACATTCAGGTCGCAGAGCCGGGGCCGGCGCGACCCCTCACAACTTCGCGGCCGGGGTCAGCGCCCCCGGCTACAAAGGGGACAACGGCGCCCTCTAGCATGCAGCGCCCGCAAACCATCACGGTGCCAATCATGGGCGAAGGCATTCGCAACGCTAAAGTCGTCGCGCTGCTAAAGAATCCCGGCGATCCGGTCGAGCTTGATGATCCGCTCTGCGAAGTTGAAACCGACAAGGCAGTTTACCCGATTGAATCCTCCTTTGCCGGAACGATGGGTGAGTGGAAAACCGAAGTCGGCGCGACCGTCGACATCGGTCAGGAGATAGGATTGGTTCTAAGTTCTGAGTCGTCGTGGGACGATCAACTCGAAGCGAAAGCCGAAGTTTCGGCGGA